>NZ_MDAW01000121.1:0-236760 GCF_002875385.1 Vibrio sp. 10N.222.52.B12
TTTGTGTATAAGAGACAGCCCTAAGGTCCTATTTTTTATTGTTTGATCTTACTCTTGCCAGTAGGGTTCAACTTCCACGCTGATGGCTCGCGTCTGATCCATCGCGTGCAAAATAGAACGCTCTTGACGATGTAACCAACGTTCCAGTTGCTCTTGCTCTTCCCCTTCTAACATACCAACCAATGGCAATAGATGGTTCAACATCAGCAAGTCATCAATACCATGCACTAAATCAGCCCATGGCAGTCGGAAACTATTACGTTCTTCCGAATCGTACAAACTCGCAAAGCCGATACCCGTATAGAGATTTCGCAATAGGCGGTAACGTTGATCAACGTATTCTTGTCCTGACAGCTGACGCTCCGCTGGGAATGCTTCCATCAGCTCCGCCCAAGTGCGATCCAATTGCGTGACAGAAAACGGCTGGATATTCGCAGACATTTTTTCACGAGCTTTGTCGTCTAAGAAAGGTTGCCAACCACGAGTGAGAATCCAACGGCTCAAATCTAATAGCAGACCGGTGTAACGTGCCGAACTGAGGAGTTGAAGGGTCTCTTCACGACCAGGCAGCTCTTCTAGTTGCTGCGTCAACTCAGAAACTAAGAACTTACGAGCATCCAGTTTACGTAACACATTACCTTTATCATCTAAAAGCTCCTCTAAATGCGCGTGCTCGTCTAGCCACTCTAGCTCTTCTTCCAACCATTTTAGTTCTTGGCGTAAAATCGCACTGGCGCGACGCGGCACCATACCACCAAAGATAGTCAGAGTCTGACGAATAAAACGAATTGAATTACCAATTTCGCGCAGAGCCTCAACACTGTCTCTTTCAGTAAAAATTTGCTCATGGTAATGCCAATGAGAAAGCGCATGTTCTAACGAGTTAATAAAGCAGTACTCTACGGTATCTGTCTTACTACTATCGACTAAAGACAAAGGCTTCACTTCATCCCCTGCATAGCCACTCGCCAAGCGGTAACCTTTTGCGGCTTTGCTCAGGTTACCCAAGCGCATACCGCCGGCTTCACATAGACTACGAGCAAGAGTAAACAGTGCATCGGTTTGACCTGATTTCAGTTCCAGTTCAACTTCGCAAATAGGATCTTGTTTCTCTTCCCCTTCGGCATCAACAGCAATTACAGCACCTTGGTCAAAAGCCACTTCGATTTGACTGCCATCAGGCATACCAATCAGCCACTGCTCACGAGTGAAGTTGGTCGAGAATAGAGGGGTCAATTCTGATTGCAGCGTCGCAACGTCTTTACCTACTGGCCAAATGTTAGAAGGGTGAAGCGTGAGTTCTGGCTCATTACTGGTGTGCTCAGCATTGTATTCTGGTCTTTGATGAAGGCCCGCTACAACGCGTCCTGCTGTTTTTACAGTTTGGACAAAAACGTCATCAAAACGGCGAATTCTTAAACCAATGTCGTGCTGTCTTAACCATTTATCAGCGGTATCAAAATAGGTGTTACCCAAGTCACGACAACTGTGCTGAAGTACTTTTGTTTCAGAAATTTTTGCTCTTAAAGTTTCTGAAAATTCAGGAGAAACAAAAAACTTCAGTTCTATCTCGGTTTCCATAGCTATACCTTTCAAAGCAGATAGAAACAGGATATTGCCTAATTTCTCACACGGCAAGAAAGAAATATCACCGGAATGATGATCTAAAACAGTTTTAAAGAGTGATTTAATGCGTTACCATGCGCGCCTTTATAGCCATCGTTCAACATTTCGCCAAGAAATGGTGTATGTTTTTTTAAGGTTATAGCTATTAGGTTGAATGACCATGCCAGTAAATACAATTATGGGGTTATTTGCAAAGTCCCCAATTAAGCCTTTGCAACGCCACGTTGTCTGTGTCAACGAATGTTGTTCACACTTGGTTAAGTTCTTTGAAGTGTCTTCAAAGGGTGACTGGGAAAAAGCAGCAGAAATTCGCGCTCAAATTTCTCACCTAGAGAAAGAAGCAGACGTTCTGAAACGTGAAATCCGTCTAAAACTGCCTCGCGGTTTGTTCATGCCAGTCGATCGTACTGACATGCTTGAGCTTCTGACTCAACAGGACAAACTTGCTAACCTGGCAAAAGACATTGCTGGCCGTGTATATGGCCGTCAACTTGTCATTCCAGAGGCTCTCCAATCAAATTTCCTCGCTTACGTTCAACGATGTCTTGATGCGGCTGACCAGGCGCAAAAAGTGATCAATGAACTTGATGAACTTCTTGAAACTGGCTTTAAAGGCCGTGAAGTAACACTAGTTGCTGAAATGATTAATCAACTAGATGTTATCGAAGATGACACCGATGCCATGCAGATTGAATTACGCCAACAATTGATGGCGATTGAACCTGACATGAACCCTATCGACGTCATGTTCTTGTACAAGATTCTTGAATGGGTAGGTGGTATTGCCGACCAAGCGCAGCGCGTAGGTGCTCGTTTGGAAGTCATGCTATCTCGATCTTAAATCATAAGTTAACGACATAACGAAGAGCATTACGAATGCAAGTCAGATGGACGATGACGAGATTCACCGTCTTATGGGCTGATGCGCGCTAAATTTTGCTCCGCTTGTTATAAAACAACTAGGTATTACGATGGATATCCTCGCTAACTACGGCACTGTCCTGATTATTGTTGCAGCAGCTTTCGGTTTCTTGATGGCTATTGGTATTGGTGCGAATGACGTTGCGAACGCAATGGGCACCTCAGTCGGCTCGAAAGCACTAACCGTTAAACAAGCGATCATTATCGCAATGATCTTTGAATTTGCGGGTGCATACCTTGCAGGTGGTGAAGTTACCGATACGATCCGTAAAGGTGTTATCGAAACCTCTCTATTCGCACATCAACCTGATGTTCTTGTATTTGGCATGATGTCTGCGCTTCTAGCGGCTGGTACATGGCTACTACTTGCGTCATACATGGGTTGGCCTGTTTCTACGACCCACTCGATCATCGGTGCAATCATCGGTTTCGCATGTGTGTCCGTAGGTACTGAAGCGGTTGACTGGGCAAGTGTTCAAGGCATTGTTGGTAGCTGGATTATTACGCCGGTTATCTCAGGTTTCTTTGCTTACGTTATCTTTGTCAGTGCCCAACGCCTGATTTTTGATACTGAGAACCCACTATTCAACGCAAAACGTTTCGTTCCAGTTTACATGTTCATCACGACAATGGTGATTGCACTTGTAACCATCAAAAAAGGCCTTAAACACGTTGGCCTTCACCTAAGTAACGGTGAAGCATGGATGTGGGCAGCGGTAATCTCGGCAGCAGTAATGGCTGGCGGTTACTTCTACATTCAGAAGAAATTCGCTAACCGTGAAGAAGATCACGGCTTCGCAGGTGTTGAAGGTATCTTCTCTGTACTGATGGTTATCACTGCGTGTGCGATGGCATTTGCACACGGTTCTAACGACGTAGCGAACGCGATCGGTCCACTGTCTGCGGTTGTTTCAACGGTTGAGCACATGGGTGAAATCACAGGTAAGAGCACCATCGCATGGTGGATTCTTCCTCTAGGTGGTTTTGGTATCGTCGTTGGTCTTGCGACACTTGGTCACAAAGTAATGGCAACCGTTGGTACAGGCATCACTGAACTAACACCAAGCCGTGGTTTTGCAGCGCAGCTTGCTACAGCATGTACGGTTGTTCTAGCGTCAGGTACTGGTTTACCTATTTCAACGACTCAGACACTGGTTGGTGCGGTTCTAGGTGTTGGTTTCGCTCGCGGTATCGCAGCACTAAACCTAGGCGTAGTACGTAACATCGTAGCTTCATGGATTGTTACCCTACCAGCAGGCGCACTATTGGCAGTCGTATTCTTCTACGGCATCCAAGCGATGTTCTCGTAAGACAGACCGTCAATAGATTGTAAGCGCTTTGTCATTATTGACTCAAACGCACAGAAAGGGAGGCTTTGCCTCCCTTCTTTGTTGCACCGAAGTTTGAAACTGCATAATATTCGTCTATTTCCGGCTCCAATCATTCGGTGCCAAAGCTGTATCCAAGAAAATCGTTAAGGGATTTATTGTGAAAAAACTATTCATCACGGTTTTGTTTACTTTGCTAGCAGCGCCAGCGGCACTAGCGGCAGACCGTTATATTTCTGATGACCTATTCACTTTTATGCACTCTGGTCCAAACAACACTTACCGCATTATGGGTAGTGTTAACGCAGGCTCTAAAGTACAACTGCTGCAAGCAAATAAAGACACAGGTTACACACAGATTCGAGACGACCGCGGCCGCACTGGTTGGGTGCAAAGCAAGTTCGTCACAAACCAAGAGAGCATGGCAATTCGTATGCCTCGCATTGAGAAAGAACTGAAAGAAGTGAAGTCTCAACTTGCGAACGCTCGTCAAAACTCAGACACAGAGAAAGCGGGCCTAGTGACGTCACTGGAAACGCGTAACCAGCAAATCTCTGACCTTGAGAAGAAATACTCAGAGATCAGTGACCAACTGACTTCTGTAGAAACAGAGAACCGCGAGCTTCGCGCTAAGCTAGACACCCAAAAAGACGACATGCTACTTAAGTACTTCACTTACGGTGGTGGTGTTGCAGGTCTTGGTTTGCTGTTTGGTTTGATTCTTCCGCATATCATGCCACGCAGAAAGAAATCACCAGCAGGCTGGGCATAATCGCTTTCGGCTAAACGGATAAAGAAATGCCAGTCGTACTCGACTGGCTTTTTTGTTGGCTTCGTTTAACGAGATACCTTGTTACTCACCCATTGAACTGGATGCTCGTCGTCTGTCCGTTGCGCCGTAAATCTTGCCATCCTTAACTTCAATCGCGTTCAACCCACTCACCACAGGTATTACGTGGACTGGGTAACCTAATTCCATGAACTCCGGAACGAGCATTTCTGCAAAGGTCTTCTTCTCCACCAACAAGCCAGTCGGATCGTAGGGCTTAGTTCGGTCAATCTTGGTGCCGTATTGAATATTCGGTAGATCAATCGCCTCCTGCGCAGACAAGTTCCAGTCGAGAACCCCTACAAGGGTCTTTAAAACATAACCTGGGATTTGCGAACTGCCAGGAGAGCCCACAACCAAACGTAAGTCATTGCTGCTGTCCATGACCATTAAAGGCGTGATGGCTGATCGCGGACGTTTACCTGCCTCAATGGCATTTTGCGTCGGTTTACCATCGACTGTTGGCATGGGAGAGAAGTTTGCCATTTGCGCATTCAAAATCACGCCATCGACCATCACACCCGCTCCCATTCCAGTCCCAACGGTACTGGTCATCGCAACGGCATTGCCCTCTTTATCAATGATGGAAATATGCCCGGTATCTTTGCTCTCAAAGCCTTGGTATTGCGCATACTGCATTGGCGTTACCTGTCCAGCTTTCGGACTATCTTTTGCCACACCATAATCTGGAATCAATTCTCGTCTTTCATCGAGATAATCGTTATCCAACAGTTGCTCAATCGGAGTCTCTATATAATCAGGGTCACCGGCGTAAGCGATGCGATCGGCTTTTGCAACACGCATTGCCTCCGTCATCAAACGCCAAGGTTCAACATCTGTTTTCGCCATTTGAGAAAGACCATAAGGTTCAAGCAACTTAAGGCTTTGTGCGACCATCACTCCACCAGAAGCCGGATAACCAAATGACACAACCTTATTGCCTCGATACTCGGTCTCAATGATGTCACGTTGCTTAACTTGGTAGTTTTTGAAGTCCGACAAAGACAGCTTCTCATGTTGGTCTCCAATACGGCTGTTGACTGTCTCAACGATGTGCTTACCAAACTCACCGCCATAGAGGTATTCATCACCTTGTCGAGCGATCTGTTTTAGCGTTTCGGCCATCTTAGGGTTCTTCATCAACGTGCCTGTCGGCTTAATCTCATCGCCTTGCCAATACAGTGCTTTTATCTCTGGGTCTTGTTTCAACCGCGCTTGCTCGCGTACGACAATATCGTAGGTGTAGCTGTTCATAGCATAACCTTCGCTTGCCAATTCAATTGCAGGCTTCATCAATTCAGACCACGCAAGCTTGCCGTATTGCTCATGTGTGGAATAGAGCAATCGTAAGGTTCCCGGAACAGCAATAGAACGAGGGCCAAGAATGTCATTGCGGCTGAGTACTTCTCCGTTTTCTACAAACATATTCGGGTTCGCACTAGAAGGCGCTTCATCTCGACCATCAAGCGCAAGAAACTGTTGCTTATCGTGCTGGTAAAACAAAGCAAATGTACCGCCACCGATACCTGTCATATCCGGTTCAACGACCGACATCACCATCTGCATCGCCACCATGGCATCAACCGCGTTACCGCCTTGCTTCAATATCGTGTAACCAGTACTGCTCACATAGGGATTGGTTGCGCTTACCATAAAATGCTCACCAGTATTATCTGGCGTAATTGGAAAAGGTTCAGGCTTTGCGGCATAGCTCACCGCGGCAACCAAGCTCAAAGAAAAAGTAAGAATACGCATACGTTCCGTATAGACTCCTGTAATTTTATAGAGGTCTAACGTTGACCAAATGCTTATTGCCAAGTTCGTCAATATGGTGTTTTTTTACACAACCCTGACCCGATAGGCATGATCAATCCATCAGCAATATCGAAGCCCTTTTAAGCACTGGTGTAAGGTATATTTTGTTTCTTTGACGGTTTGGAAATCATTAACCAAACCAATAGGGAGAAGCTTGTAGAAGAGACAAAAAAAGCCAGCGAATAACTTCACTGGCTTCTATTAGATTCGGGTTAGATCGTTACCCTTTCCATTCATATAATGCAGGAATTCGGATCTGTTCCCCTTGGAACTCGACGATCACTGCTTGTGGTTGGATCTCTTTTAACGTGATTTGACCATCCACCACATCACCTTGGTGGTATTCAACGTTATTGATCTTCACCCAACGTCGCTTAGTATCGCTTGAATACATGTGCGTTTGTAAATTCAATGCAGGCAAGCGGCCATGCCATTGGCGTGCATCATGCTCAAGATCGTTCATCTGAGCTTCTGAGCGCGTAGGCTGATCATTGTTCGCCATCGCATTTTCAACTTTCATCGCTAAATCAGGGGACAACGAAGACAAGTCGAGATCATCTAACGACAGTCCGAGATCATCCTGCCCAACTTTCGTTTGCGAAGTCTGCTTTGTTTTCTCTGGCACAGAAAGTAATGATTGCTCACCCGGCACTGATTCATTACTCACATAATCTTGCCCGACAAAGGTGCCCATACTTCTCGATAACTCTGCACTTGGCCACTCACGTTGCAACTGAGCAAGCTGAGTCACCTCAGGGTAGTCAAGCGTTTCAAAGTTTGGTCTTAACTTAACAGGCTCAGGAGCTGGCACTTGAACCGTCATCGGCTCTTGGGCAACTCTGGGGGCTTGCATTTCTGGCGTCAAAAGGTCCATATACCACGCGACGCCAACAGCGGTTAGGCTTACAGGCAGTAGAAAAAGCCCAATGTGTTTCATCATCGGCATTATGCTTCCTCCTCATTGATTTGCGCTAAGGCTGGAGCATCAGGTTGCGCGCTTTGTTGTAAGCGCTCTAATGTACGTTGACCTGCAATGCCATCCACACCAATGCCTTGCCAGCGCTGGAAGAGTTCCACACGCTCTTTCATTGCACCATCATAAATGTCTGTACTTAGTGGTTGTTCATTTACCGCTTCTGCCAGCAACTTGTCCAACACTTCAATTGCAGGCCCTTCCATATCAAGACGCAGAGTATCTTTTAGAGGCGCTTGCCATAACTCGATGATATTGCCCTGCCACAGTGGTTTTAGCCACGATATAGGTAGGCGTAGGCGCTCCTTACCATTAAGCACTTCCACCTTACCGTTACCAATCGCATACAAAATGACGTAACCCACTTCCCCTTGATAATTCAGTTCTAATATCACTGGACGATTCTGCTGGACCAATAACGGCCATGTTGCCATCTTTCGCTCACAACGCATTGTTGATTGTGGCTCAGATAAACAAAGATTGTCGCGAACTGAAGCGCGGTAGCCCCATAGTTTGTAAAGATCGTTAACGGCTAAATTTGATTGGGTTTGTGCTAACAGTTGTTCACGTTGTTCATTGGTCAATTGCTCATTAACAATTGGGGCAACAACCGCTGGTTGTATTGGCGTTTGAGCAGCAACCGTAGGTACAGTATTTGTTGGCACCTTCATAGGCATATTGTGCGTCACTGCCCAACCAACCCCTAATGCCGCAAACACACCAATGGCAACCGAGCCCCATGCAGGCCATTCAAAGCTACGGCGAATTGGCTTATCCTGCTGATAAATCTCGGCTTGGAACTGCATCACCTCTTCACACGCTTGATGTACTGTCTGTCGATCAACGACTACATTGCCCTTGTAGTAACTCATGTTCAGTGACTTATCACACACAAGGTTGATAAGGCGTGGAATGCCGTGGCTATACTTGGCAATCAGCTTAGTCGAACTGCGATCGAACAACTGCTGGTCACCACCTGCGGTATGCAAACGAAACGCAATGTAGTCAGCGGTTTCCTTTTCATCCAACGGCAATAAGTGATAACGACCAGTAATACGCTGTGCAAGCTGACGTAGCTGCGTCGTTTGCAGCAAGCGTTGTAGCTCTGGCTGGCCAACCAAGAGCACTTTAAGCAGCTTTCTGGTGTCCGTTTCTAAGTTGGTAAGTAGACGCAACTGCTCAAGAACATCAGCGGCGAGGTGCTGCGCCTCATCAATCACTAATAACGTCGTCCAACCTAATTTATGGTTACGCAGCAAGTACTCATGAATCGCTTGGTTAAGCTGCTTGAGCGTCGCATCTTGCGGATAAGTTACTTTGAACTCATCACAAATAGCCTCAAGCAAGTCTCGGCTAGAAAAGGTTGGATTAAGAATCAAGCCTGCTTTGGTGTTCTCATCCAAATTCGCCAACATGGCTTTCGCGACGGTGGTTTTGCCTGTCCCTACTTCGCCTGTCAGCATGGCAAAACCACCACCATCGCCTAACCCCGCCTGAAGATGCGTGATCGCCTCTTTATGACGTTGGCTCAGATACAGATAACGCGAGTTTGGAACAATCGAAAATGGCAGTTCAACAAACCCGAAAAAGTCCTTATACATTAGGATCTCCAGCTAAAACCCTCCCGCAATCAAATCGGGATATTCCTTATTAGACTTAAACAAAGCGCTAAGTTCTTTTAGATGTGAAGAAAAGTACCATTGCTTGCTACAATGTCCAACGTCATATCCATAAATTAAGAGGTAATCCGTGCAAGTTTATTTAGTTGGTGGTGCAGTTCGAGATTATTTGCTCGGAATCGACAGTTATGACAAAGATTGGGTGGTTGTCGGCTCGACACCAGAAATGATGCAAAGCCAAGGCTACACGGCTGTCGGGAAAGACTTTCCTGTGTTTCTTCATCCCAAGACTAAAGAAGAGCACGCCCTTGCACGAACCGAAAGAAAATCTGGCGCGGGTTACACTGGCTTTGAATGTTTCTTTGATCAAAGCGTCACGCTAGAAGAAGACCTTATCCGACGAGATCTCACCATCAACGCCATGGCGATGGATAATGACGGCAATCTATATGATCCTTATGGTGGCCAACAAGATTTGCAGGCGAAAGTGCTACGTCATGTATCGGAAGCTTTTGTTGAAGACCCTCTACGTGTTCTGCGTGTGGCTCGTTTCGCGGCGAAGTTGGCGCATTTGGGCTTTAGCGTGGCAGAGGAAACCATCCAGCTAATGCGCGAGATCGCAGAATCTGGCGAGTTGAGCACCCTTACCCCAGAACGTGTTTGGCAAGAATGGCATAAGTCGCTTTCTACTTGCCGCCCAGACGTATTCTTATCTGTTTTAAGAGAGTGCGGTGCGTTAGCTATCGTCCTGCCAGAAATTGATGTCCTGTTTGGCGTACCTCAGCCAGAAAAGTGGCATCCAGAAATCGATACAGGTATTCACACTCTTATGGTGGCCGAGCAAGCAGCAAAGCTGAGTGATTCATTGCCGGTTCGATTTGCCGCACAAGTACATGATTTAGGCAAAGGCGTCACGCCAGAAAGCGAATGGCCGAGTCACAAAATGCATTGTCACACG
The DNA here is from genome assembly GCF_002875385.1 of Vibrio sp. 10N.222.52.B12. Taxonomy (NCBI): domain Bacteria; kingdom Pseudomonadati; phylum Pseudomonadota; class Gammaproteobacteria; order Vibrionales; family Vibrionaceae; genus Vibrio; species Vibrio sp. 10N.222.52.B12. The sequence goes on from NZ_MDAW01000121.1 coordinate 10,070, forward strand.
GGTTTAAAGTTGATTAAAAAGCTGTGTGCTCGCGTGCGCGTTCCTAATGAATTTCGTGACTTAGCATTAATAGTCTGTGAGCAACACTCTAACATCCACCGAGCCGCCGAGCTTAAACCACAAACCATCATCAAAATCCTCAACAAGTTTGATGTGTGGCGTAAGTCAGAACGTTTGCAAGATATTTTAATCTGTTGCCAAGCCGATCATGCAGGTCGAAAAGGCTTAGAAGACCAACCTTACCCGCAAGCAGAGCTGTTTATGCAAGCTTACCAAGCTGCGGCATCTGTCGATGTACAAGCTATCATTAAAGACGGCTTCAAAGGCCCAACTATTCGCGATGAACAAGAGAAGCGCCGCGTTGAAGCAGTAAGAGTTACGCTTGGAAAATAAGCCGATAGGTACATAACGAACAAACAAAAACGCCCGCTATAGAAAGCGGGCGTTTTCATTCGGATTGGGTTTAAGCCGTCAGCAAGAAAGCAAACAAGCCAAAACCTAGAATCAGACGGTAGATAACGAATGGTGTCATGCCCATGCGTGAAATCATCTTCAAGAAGAAGTGGATACAAATATACGCACTGATAAATGAAGTCACGATACCCGTAAGTAAGAAGCCAACATGCACAGGTTCGCCGCTGGTTACTAACTTCATCCCTAAGTAGCCACCAGCCAAAGTGATGATTGGTATCGACATTAAGAATGAGAAACGAGCCGCCGCTTCACGGGTAAAGCCTAAGTAAAGCGCCGCGGTGATGGTTGCACCAGAGCGTGAAGTACCAGGGATCATCGCAAGTGCTTGAGCAATACCAATAAACAGTGCTTTCTTCCAACCCGTTTGGTATTCATCCGCGATTTGCTCTGCGTTCTTATCCACCCACCACAGCAACAAACCAAAGATGATCGTCGTCGTCGCGATCACATAAGCACTGCGTAGGTAAATCTCAATGATGTCTTTCATCAATAGACCGAAGACACATGCCGGGATCGTAGCCAATACAATCATCCAAGCTAATTTGGCTTCTTTGCTGCGGTCGCCTTTAAAGATCGAGGCAAACAACGCTTGGAATAGCGTGATCACTTCTTGGCGGAAATAAATCACCACAGCCATCAACGTACCAACGTGAACGGCAACATCAAATGCTAAACCTTGGTCTTCCCAACCAAATATAGCGGAAGGTAAAATTAAATGAGCAGAGCTGGAAATTGGTAAAAACTCTGTCAGACCCTGAATCAGAGCCAAAATAAAGGCTTCAAAGTAACTCATGTAAACAACTCAAAATTAAAGTGAAAAAGAAACGGGTTTGAGTGAATCAACGGGCTGCATCGCCTGCCAAATATCAGCGACAGTACGCCCATCGCCGGGGATCACTAGATGAGGTTCGAGATCATACAGGGGCTTTGTTACAAAAGGATATTTGTAGATATCACTGCGAGGTAACTCAGGTTTTTGTTGCGAAATGCACTCACCGAACAAGACTATATCGAGATCTAAGGTTCGATCCTGATACTTTTGCGCATTTTCCTCACGACCCCACTTAAACTCAATCTCGCGTAGATGCTGACTCAACTCTTCGAGTGACAACTCCGTAAAAAAACTAATCACGAAGTTGTAGAAGTTCTGACTGCTAAAGCCAATTGGCTCGCATTCATATATCGGTGATACGTGGAGATCCGTTCCAAGTTGCTGCAACTCTTGAAAAGCCGCCAACGAATGCCGCTCCCTATCTATGTTGGTACCGACACCGATATAAGCTTTTATCATGCCTGGCCTCGCTCAATCACAACGCCTACCGCGCGTGCTTGAGGAACGGCACCAGGTTTTGCCAAACGAATTTTTACCCAAGGCACAGAGAAGCGCTGCATGATGATGTCAGCCACTTCTTCTGCCACTCGTTCAACTAGAAGGAAACGACCATTTTCGATGTGATTAAGCACCGCTTCACTTACCTGCGAGTAGTCCAATGCGTCTTGAACATCATCACTTTTACCCGCCGGTTTATTGTCGTGCGCCATTTCGATATCCAGAACCAGCTTTTGCTTAATTTGCTGTTCCCAATCGTAAACGCCGATGGTGGTGATTACTTCTAGTTGTTCAATAAAAACTTTATCCAGAGCCATCTTATGTCCTTCTTTTACAGAGGTCGGATACCCGATACGGGCAATTTGATCGTACTATTCTATACCCAAGCAACCTACTGCGGCCTTTAACCACGTCAATTGGTGGCAAAAGTCACTTGGGTATAAACTGCGAAGACTCTTTATATACAAGAAATCCCATAATGCAAGCTCTATCGCAGAGAGTATTTTTGCTCAAAGCCGAATCGCGGTATGATAGCAATTACTCAGGAACTGAGCATTAAATTCCAATCCATCAAGGACTTCTATGGACGCACTGGCACTGATAATGACAATGGCCGCCTATTTGCTGGGATCGATCTCCAGTGCGGTACTCATTTGTCGTTTGTTAAGGCTGCCAGACCCTCGTAAAGTTGGCTCTAATAACCCTGGTGCAACCAATGTGTTACGCATTGGCGGCAAAGGGGCAGCCGTAGCCGTTTTACTCTGTGACATGCTCAAAGGCACCATACCAGTTTGGGGAGGGTACTTCCTCGGTATCGATCCGATCATTCTTGGTGTCATCGCGATTGCAGCCTGTCTCGGCCATATGTACCCAATATTCTTCCACTTTAAAGGGGGGAAAGGCGTCGCAACAGCACTTGGTGCAATCGCCCCTATCGGTCTGGATTTAACCGGTCTTGTTATGCTGACATGGTTGGGGATCGCCGTCTTGTTCCGCTACTCTTCTTTAGCTGCCTTAGTCACCGTTTTAGTGACACCGTTTTACACTTGGATGTTCAAACCTCAATACACCTTACCTGTAGCAATGTTGTGCTGTTTAATCGTCTTTAAACACCATCAAAACATCCGCCGATTACTCTCTGGCGAAGAACCAAAGATTGGTGAGAAGAAACTGATAGAAAAAAACTCGGCTTAATGCCGAGTTTTTTGTATTTGAATCATGCTGTACAAGGTTTTATGCATGTACTTTATTGAGGAAGTTCAACAGCATTTGGTTAACGAACTCTGGCTGTTCTAAAGAGCTGATATGTCCCGCTTCAGGAATCTCCACTAACTCACTGCCCGTAATACAGTCGTTCATCAAGTAAGATTCAAACACCGGGCGAGGCTTATCTTCACGGCCGACGGCAATCAAGGTTGGCAAAGCGAACATTTCTGAATCTTCAATCACATCACGGCGGCCAAACACCATACGCCCAACACGAGCAACCTCGACTGCACGCTCACCTTGTAGAGCTTCAAGACTTTGTTTGAATGAAGCGACTAACTCAGGGTTTACTTGCTCAGCATTATTGGCAAAAAACAGCGGAGTAACGGCCTCAATAATTGGCGCTGGTACGGCTTGCACTTGGCTAATCGTATCTAACATCGCAAAGTACTTCTTGTGCGTCACTTCAGGTTCAAGCCCAATGAAGGTATCCATCAACACCAATGACTTCACACGCTGCGGAGCTTGAGCAGTCAGCTCGGCCCCCCACATGCCGCCAACAGACAAACCAACAATAGAGAACTGTTCGATCTCCAAATGATCCATCAATGCCAGCATGTGCTGAGCGTAATCCACCAAAGAACGGGTTGAAGCTGGAGCAGCATCTGACTCACCGTGTGCCCAAAGATCTGGCACAATACAACGGTATGACTGGCTTAGCACCTCAATCTGCGGAGCCCACATTTGGCAATCCCACAAATAACTGTGTCCAAATAGCAACACAGGGCCTTCCCCTTTATCTAAGTAAGCAAGTTTCTGACCTTCAATTTCAAACTTATTCATTGTTATATCCATTTATTATTCTTGCACATCATCCTATCACTGAAACGATATAGAACTGCTCGCATCAGTCAGGCTTTAACATTAATTACGTAAAGCCTTTCAATCCAATAGGTAAAAATAAAGGCCTCTTATGAGCAGAGACCTTTATTGTGGTGAATCTATTTCAAACCTTCAGTAGAAGTTTGCTTACGCGATTGGCGTCAGTTGGTCAATTGGCCAACGTGGGCGTGCTTCCACAGCCATGTCCGACACTTCGCCATTCTTCAGGCGCTGCATTCCAGCGTAGGCGATCATCGCACCGTTGTCGGTACAGAATTCCGTACGTGGGTAGTAAACTTCACCACCGACTTTCTTCGCCAGCTTCTCAAGTTCAGCACGCAGACGACGGTTAGCACTTACACCACCCGCAATCACAATACGCTTCATGCCAGTTTGTTCTAGAGCACGCTTACATTTGATTACCAGTGTCGCACACACGGCTTCTTCAAATGCTAAAGCGATATCTGCACGTGTTTGCTCGTCATCTCCGTTTGCCGCAATGGTATTAGCAGTAAAAGTCTTGAGACCAGAAAAGCTCATGTCCAAACCTGGCACGTTGGTCATTGGGCGTGGGAATTTAAAGCGACCCGGAGTGCCTTTTTCTGCCAGTTTAGACAGTAGTGGACCACCAGGGTAATCCAAGCCCATTAACTTCGCGGTTTTATCAAACGCTTCACCCGCTGCATCATCAATCGACTCGCCTAGGATTTTGTACTCGCCGATGCCTTTCACTTCCACCATCATGGAGTGACCGCCCGATACCAATACCGCAACAAACGGGAATGGTGGTGGATTGTCTTCTAGCATAGGTGCCAGTAGGTGACCTTCCATATGGTGCACAGGCACCGCAGGAACACCCCAAGCGTAAGCAATACTACGACCAATCGTTGCACCAACGAGCAAGGCACCAACAAGACCTGGCCCAGCGGTGTACGCAACGCCATCAATGTCTTTAGGTGTCAGATTTGCTTCCTTTAGCGCCTCTTTAATAAGAGGAATAGTTTTCTTAACATGGTCACGTGAAGCCAACTCAGGCACCACGCCACCGTAATCCGCGTGAAGTTTTACTTGGCTGTAAAGCTGGTGTGATAGCAGACCTTTTTCATCGTCATAAATCGCGATGCCAGTCTCGTCACATGAGGTTTCAATACCGATAATGCGCATGGTTTTCTCAGTGGGCTTTCTGTATAGAGGAAATTTGGGCGTCATATTACCTTGCCTTGGTGCTTCAAACAAATTTTGTACAGACAATAAGCGATAAAAGGCTTTACAAAGCTTATGTGATCGGATTAAAATTCCGCACCATTTTTGATCAAGCTGGTAATAGACCAAATAATTGTGATTTGGTTTACTGAAATCCAGCGTTAACGAATAACCCCTGAGGTGAAAGGCATATGCCAGTAGTTAAAGTACGTGAAAACGAACCGTTCGACGTTGCTCTACGTCGTTTCAAGCGCTCTTGCGAAAAAGCAGGTATCCTTTCTGAAGTGCGTCGTCGTGAGCACTACGAAAAACCAACTACAGTTCGCAAACGCGCTAAAGCAGCAGCTCAAAAGCGTCACGCTAAGAAGCTAGCTCGCGAAAACGCTCGTCGCGTTCGCCTGTACTAATAACTGAGCTCCGGAAAGGAATTTAGTTATGGCTCTGATTGAACAACTCAAAGAAGAGCAAAAATTAGCGATGAAAGCCAAGGACAAATTGCGCCTTGGTACTATTCGTTTAGCCTTATCAGCAATTAAGCAACGTGAAGTTGACGAACAGATCACTCTGAACGACGACGACATTCTTGCTGTGTTGACCAAAATGGTTAAACAACGTCGCGACTCTGTTACGCAGTTTGAAGCAGCAAATCGTCAAGATCTTGCTGATGCTGAACGAGCAGAAATTACGGTTCTTGAGGATTTTATGCCTCAACCACTGACAGATGAAGAAGTAGCAGCTCTTATCGAGAACGCGATTACTGAATCTGGTGCAGCTGGCATGCAAGACATGGGCAAAGTAATGGGCGTTCTGAAGCCGCAAATTCAAGGGCGTGCAGATATGGGTAAAGTGAGCGGTTTAGTTCGCGCTAAATTGGCTTAACACCCCACCCAATTGCAGCAAGCCGTGCTATCCTTTGGAACGCACGGCTTGTTTGTATCTGAATGAATGGAATAACGCACGGTCGTATGCATGCTTTTCTCCATAACTCATTCACACCAATCATGATTTTTCTTTTTTGTTAGGTTTTATGGCTGGACACATCCCACGCAGTTTTATTGATGACCTCCTAGCTCGACTTGATATTGTCGACATCATTGACGCGCGCGTGAAACTTAAGAAAAAAGGTAAAAATTACGGCGCTTGCTGCCCTTTCCATAACGAAAAGACCCCTTCATTCAGTGTCAGCCAAGAAAAGCAGTTCTATCACTGTTTTGGTTGTGGCGTGCATGGCAATGCCATCGACTTCATTATGGAGTTCGAGCGCTTAGAGTTTGTCGAAGCTATTGAAGAACTGGCGTCTTACCTCGGGTTAGATGTTCCTCGCGAACAACGCAGCGGTGGTGGCGGTCAGTTTCAATCAGGACCACAAGCCAGCAGCAGCGAAAAACGTAGCCTTTACGATTTAATGGGCAGTATTTCTCAATTTTATCGTAATCAACTCAAGCTACCAGCAAGCAAAGTTGCCATTGAATACCTAAAAGATCGTGGATTATCTGGCGAAATCGTCCAGAAGTTTGGCATCGGCTATGTGGCCGATGAATGGGACTTAGTCCGTAAGAACTTCGGCCAGAACAAAGATAACCAAGATATGCTAGTTACAGGCGGCATGTTGATTGAAAACGAAAAAGGTAACCGTTACGACCGCTTCCGTGGCCGTATTATGTTCCCAATTCGAGATCGACGAGGCCGAGTGATTGGTTTTGGTGGTCGTGTATTGGGCGACGGCACCCCGAAATACCTCAACTCACCGGAAACGCCAATCTTCCATAAAGGTAAAGAGCTATACGGCCTTTATGAAGTCTTACAGGCATATCGTGAACCACCACGAATTTTGGTGGTTGAAGGGTATATGGATGTTGTCGCGTTAGCGCAATATGGCGTAGATTACGCCGTTGGTACACTTGGTACTGCAAGTTCTAGCGAACATTTACAAACTTTGTTCAGACAAACTAGTACTGTAATTTGTTCGTTTGATGGCGATAATGCAGGCAAAAAAGCTGCTCGTGGCGCAATGGAACACGCATTAGAGTATTTAAACTCTAATAAAACACTAAAAGTAATGTTCTTACCTGATGGTGAAGATCCCGATTCTTTTGTTCGAACATACGGTAAAGAAAGACTCGAACAAGAGATGAACAATGCACTCTCTCTACCTGACTTCTTATTGAAGGATATACTCGAAAGAGTCGTGGATAACAGTAGCCGAGAAGGTAAGCGACATGTTGTTACTTTGGCAGCGCCTCTATTAGACAAAACTAAAGATCCCTCACTCAAGGCTTACCTTTGGAATGAGCTAGCGTTGAGAGTAGGCTGGAGTAACGACCAGATCGATAAGTTTCTTTTGGAATTGAGGCAACAAGGTGCTTTAAATAACAAAGAATCCGCAAGACCTCTGCCGCACAAAGAGATCAAACGAACTCCGATGCGCGAGGTTATCGCTCTACTTATTCAAAATCCGAGCTATGCTCAAATGGTACCGGATCTTTCCTCAGTGAGAGATTTATCCATACCAGGCCTAAGTTTATTTGTTGATGTACTTGATAAATGTCAGGCACATCCCCATATCAACACAGGCCAATTATTAGAGCATTGGCGAAATAGCCAAAATGAGACCCTTCTGTCTCGTCTGGCGAGCTGGGATATTCCGCTCGTAGAAGACAACCTTGAAGAAATATTTTTAGACTCACTGGACAAAATAATTGCCCAGTGCGTAGAAAAGCAAATTGAAAACCTGCAGGCCAAAGCAAGAAGTGTCGGTTTATCAGCCGAAGAGAAAAGGGAGCTGCTAGCTTTAATGCTAGATTTAAAAGCGTAACCCTGATTAATTAGTCAGCAACAATTAAATTTGCTATAGTAAGTGGTTTGCATTTCGCATACTAATTCCTTCACCAGATTACGAAGTTGGATACCGTCTATGGATCAAAATCCGCAGTCACAGCTAAAGTTACTTGTTATTAAAGGCAAGGAACAAGGCTATCTGACCTACGCCGAAGTAAATGACCACCTACCTGCTGAAATCGTAGATTCAGAACAGGTAGAAGACATCATTCAGATGATCAACGATATGGGTATCAAAGTAGTTGAAACTGCTCCTGATGCCGATGATCTAGCACTGAACGATGACACAAACATTACCGATGAAGATGCTGCCGAAGCCGCAGCCGCTGCACTTTCTAGCGTAGAAAGTGAAATTGGTCGTACAACAGACCCAGTGCGCATGTACATGCGTGAAATGGGTACTGTAGAGCTACTGACTCGCGAAGGCGAAATCGACATCGCAAAACGTATTGAAGAAGGTATTAACCAAGTTCAATCGTCTGTTGCTGAATACCCTGGCACTATCCCATACATTCTTGAGCAGTTTGACAAAGTTCAAGCAGAAGAACTTCGTCTAACTGACCTTATCTCTGGATTTGTTGACCCTGACGCAGATGACACTGCTGCTCCAACAGCAACGCACATCGGCTCTGAATTGTCTGAATCTCAACTAGACGAAGAAGACGCAGAAGAAGATGAAGAGAGTGATGACGATTCAGATGATTCTGAAGAAGATGTAGGTATTGACCCAGAGCTAGCGCTTGAGAAATTCAACCAGCTACGCAGCACGTACCAAAACCTTCAACTTGCGATCAACGAACACGGCTACGAAAGCCCGAAAGCAACCGTTGCAAACGAATTGATGCTAGACGTATTCAGAGAATTCCGTCTAACACCAAAACAGTTCGATCACCTCGTGAACGAGCTTCGTACTGCGATGGATCGCGTTCGTACTCAAGAACGTTTGATCATGAAGTCAGCGGTTGAATACGGCAAAATGCCGAAGAAATCATTCATCGCGCTATTTACAGGCAATGAATCAAGCGAAGCTTGGCTAGATGAAATTCTTTCATCTGATAAGCCTTACGCTGAAAAAATCAAACGTAGCGAAGAAGAAATCCGTCGTTCAATCATGAAGCTAAAAATGATTGAAGAAGAGACTTCTCTAAACGTTCAAAACATTAAAGACATCAGCCGTCGTATGTCTATCGGTGAAGCAAAAGCTCGCCGTGCGAAGAAAGAGATGGTTGAAGCGAACTTACGTCTAGTAATTTCTATCGCGAAGAAATACACCAACCGTGGTCTACAGTTCTTGGATCTAATCCAAGAAGGTAACATCGGTCTGATGAAAGCAGTAGATAAGTTTGAATACCGTCGTGGTTACAAGTTCTCGACTTACGCAACGTGGTGGATCCGTCAGGCAATCACTCGTTCAATCGCGGACCAAGCACGTACGATTCGTATTCCGGTACACATGATCGAAACGATCAACAAGCTAAACCGTATCTCTCGCCAAATGCTGCAAGAGATGGGGCGTGAGCCGCTACCGGAAGAACTGGCAGAGCGCATGCAAATGCCAGAAGACAAGATTCGTAAAGTACTGAAAATCGCTAAAGAGCCAATCTCTATGGAGACACCAATCGGTGACGACGAAGATTCGCATCTAGGTGATTTCATCGAAGATACAACGCTAGAACTGCCGTTAGATTCAGCAACTGCGACAAGCCTGAAAATGGCAACAAAAGACGTACTTGCAGGCCTAACGCCACGTGAAGCAAAAGTTCTTCGTATGCGCTTTGGTATCGACATGAACACTGACCACACTCTAGAAGAGGTTGGTAAGCAGTTCGACGTTACTCGCGAACGTATCCGTCAGATCGAAGCGAAAGCACTACGTAAACTGCGTCACCCAAGCCGCTCAGAAACTCTGCGCAGCTTCCTAGACGAGTAATCGAAGCGATTAAAAGCAAAAAAGGTGACCGAGTGTCACCTTTTTTATTATCGGTGAAGCTAAGTGAATAAAAACTAAGCGCAATTGCCCTACCTAGTGGCTAGACACCTTGCAACGCTTCCCCTATAATCGTTGACCTATTAAGGCCCCTTAGCTCAGTGGTTAGAGCAGTCGACTCATAATCGATTGGTCCCCAGTTCAAGTCTGGGAGGGGCCACCAAATTTCGAAAAGCTCGTAGAGAAATCTACGAGCTTTTTTTGTTTTTGGAAACGCGCTTCATTTAAGCCACTAAGCTTATTAGTTTTACGAACGTTCTAGCTCGCACCTTGAGGCTTGATACTCTTGTGTTGCAGAGACTAAGTCTGGGCGATTGATCGCTCTCCACAGAAAATAAGGGGGGATCAAGAACGCGACAAAATAAAACGATTCATGGAAAAACAATTGAGCCGTATCTTCTTGATGTTCACAAAACGCCACCAAGGCACATAAATCCAACAACACACTCAATGCACCGAACACCACAGAAACCACAATTGCTAAACCAAGCAATTCTCTGAGGTAATGTTTGTAAGCCATTCTAGTAATTCCTTCTAGCGAATAAGTGCGGTCAAAATTACGCCTCTAACCCCCTATCTGAATTGACTTTTATCAACTTCACGGCCGAACAAATAAGAACTTAGTTTTATAAAAGATCACTTGCACAAATAAGAAAAATAGCGGCAACTAGAATGCAATTGATTGAGCATTAAAAAAGCCAATCAAATGACTGGCTTTTACTTTTTTATTCAGTGGATAGTAAGACGTAGAGTTAATCGGACAAGTAATATTGAACGGTTGAAACAACGCGTACTTTTTTAATATAAGGCGTGTTGCTATCACGATCGTAAATGGAAAACTGACCTTGCGTCGCACGCTTGATTTTACCAAGCGAGCTTTGTGAATCTTTCGCGAACTTCTCTGCCACTTCACGAGCGTTCTTAGTCGCTTCTTCAATCATGTCTGGCTTGATGTCATTAAGCTTAGTAAAACTGTATTCAATGCGATTTGCATAAGGATCTTGGTTAAGCAACACACCCTGTTTGCCTAGCTCGCCGATTTCATTGATAGCCGCTCTAACGACATCAATGTTCTGGCTGTAGACCGTCACCGTTCGATTGGCTAAGTAACGATACTCAATGTCCTGTTCGTTGCTATATTGCTGTGCTTTGCGGTCTGTTACGGCTGGAGAGGATAATGAGAAGTTGGATTCATCCAGTCCCTTTGCTGCGAGAAAATCGAGTACTAGCTTCGTCTGTTGATCAATCTCATCAAACATCGTCGGCATGTCATTACTCGCTACGGTAAACTGAATCGGCCAAATCACCGTATCCGCGGGGTACTCACGTTCAGATAGCCCTTTCACGGTAACCACTCGCTCGTAAGCTTTGTACTTAATCGCCGTCTGTTGGATAAAAAAACCCAGGACACCAAGACCAATGATCAGGCTTAACCCCAGCCATACTGACGACTTATTGGTAATTCGCTCCATTCATACTCCTAATTTCGCTCAATCAATCAATTTGTTATGTCGATAAGATAGTCTAGTTATGGCAATAAAATAGCGACCGAAAGCTAAATTTGTGTCATATCGCTCGAAATGATGAGCTCGATAACATAAAATCGAACAGTGTTTTATTTTTGAATTTATCAGTATGTTGAAAACAAAATTAATATTGCTCTGTGGACTGCTGCTCTCCAGCTTTTGTGTCAGTGCCAACGAGTTTGCAGCTGAAGAATCATTAGCTGAAGAGCAAGTTACTAATGAAAACACCATTGAAGAAAATGCACAGGCTTGTTCAGAAGAATCGTGCACGGGCAAAGGTTTTGATGGACGTATACTGCTAGAAAACGAACCCACCAAGCAGGTGCTGAGCTCGCTAGAAAGCCTGGGTGAAACACTCAACTCTCTTAGTATCCTCATGTTTGCTGGTGATAAAGCTTAAACTTCCCAATACCACCTTCATTATGCTTCGCCTTTGGTCAACAAAGCGTCACCACTTTGTCACTAAAGGCTCATGCTTTTGCCTCTGAACTGTCATCTGTAATTTCTACTATCCAATCAGCAACTTATATGCTGAGGTAAATATGGATAGTTCAACCCCTTTTCGTCTCCCACGTAAAACGCCTTTTGGCATTGGTGAAAACGTTGCTGAATGGGCAACTGGTTTAAACCAACTTGATAAATTCTACGCCCAACGCCCCGTTAACGCCGATACCAAAACTTTTCTTCGCTTCACGCTGGATATCTTAGGTATCGACTATCGCATTGCTCATGGTTCACTCGACTCAGTTCCTAAACAAGGTGCTACCGTCATTGTGGCGAACCACCCGCTTGGTTGTGTGGAAGGCGTGATCTTGGCTGAATTACTGTTGATGGTCAGAGACGATATCCAAATCCTAGCCAATCAATACCTTAAAACCGTGCCGGAGTTAGATCAGCTCTTTATTGGTGTTGATGTGTTTGAAGGCAAAGACGCCGTTAAATCGAATATGAAAGCCCTGAGAGCTGCCAATAAACACCTCGCCAGTGGCGGCTTATTGCTTGTCTTTCCTGCCGGCGAGGTTTCCCAGTTAGTCGATGCCAAACAGCAACGCTTGGAAGACAAAGCGTGGAGTCGAAGCGTAAGCAGCCTAATCCGAAAAAACAAAGCAACAACAGTTCCAGTGTTCATCAGTGGTCAGAACTCGAAACGCTTCTATATGGCAGGGAAAATCCATCCACTTTTGCGTACCCTAATGCTCGGGCGGGAGCTACTGAACAAACAAGCACAAACTATCGATTTATCTTTTGGCCAAGCGATCAAATTCAAAGAGCTACACACACTTAACGATGATCAAGTGGTGAACTATTTACGGCTCAACACTTACTTACTCAATCGTGAAACCCAATCGGTAAAACCCTCTGCTTCATCAGAACAACTCTCTCCAATAGCGGCAGGGTTACCCGTAGGCGAATTGCTTGAAGAGCTGAACAGCTTACCAAAAGAGTCCAAGCTGCTAACAAGTGGTGAGTTCGATGTCTACTGCACGGAGTCGCAGAATATCCCTTCCCTACTGCATGAAATTGGTCGCCTACGTGAGCTCAATTTTCGACAGGTTGGTGAAGGGACGGGACTAGCAATAGACATTGACCATTTCGATCATGATTACCTGCATCTGTTTGTGTGGGACAGAGAAAACCAATGCTTGGTGGGCGCGTATCGTTTAGGTCTAGTTGATCAACTGATTGAAAAGCACGGCGTAGCAGGCCTGTATTCACGAACGTTGTTTAACTATGACCAACGCTTTATCGACCAAATGGGTAAATCCATCGAGATGGGGCGCTCAGTGATTGCGCAGCAATATCAAAAGAGCATGAGCGCACTACTGCTGCTCTGGAAAGGCATCGCAACCTTCGTGCATCAAAACCCTGATTACACTCACCTATTTGGTCCGGTAAGCATTAGCAACGACTATAGCGATACTGCACGCCAATTGCTGGCTCAATCAATGACACTGCACCACTACGACAACAATTGCGCAGAGTACGTCACACCTTCTAACCCACTTCCTGAGCACCACCGTGACTGGAACACCAGCATGCTTACCGCTCTGGGGGACTTACAGTTATTATCACGCGTTATTGCCAGAATTGATGAAGGGAAAGGTGTCCCCGTTTTGCTGCGTCAGTACTTAAGCCTCAATGGCAAACTGGTGTGCTTCAATGTCGACCCTGCATTCAATAACGCTCTAGATGGTTTGATTACGGTAGATTTGCGCGATGTTCAAGAAAAGACGTTGGCAAGGTATATGGGACGCGAGCAAACTCATGAGTACCTCACCTACCATGCTAATAGCAACCATAAGTAAGAGCAGTGAGTAAGAAGAGAGTTGTGAGTCAATAAAAAGCAATGTAGCGACTCTCTTTTACTTTTCTATCAATTAGATAAGAACACTTCGTGAAGTATGCCGAAAAGACTCTTATAAATACATTCTATCGAAGAATCGCAATGACATTGATCACACCAATCCCGTCGCAAACTTTCACAAAACACCAAAAGCGACTCAGATCACACTTTATACCCAGACCAAACCAGCACAAAATGTGACATTGATCGTTACTGGTATTTAATTTGAATTTCAAAAGAAATCAAAGGTGATCAAGGTCACAAAGTATTTTGATTTTAAATTTGTCAGAAGATCGAATTGATCACTAAGATTTTTATTGACAGATTTGAAAGTGGCTTTTTGTTATTAAGTTACAAGTTAATAAGTTGAACTTGGTCACTTAAAAACCGTTTCTCAGCCTAAGAAATGCGGGCGTAGATCACGAAAAACCCGTTGTCAGTTCCAATTGGAAAATGTGTGGTAAATTGATTGGGTACTAAGCAATCAAACAAACGGTTTTGGCGAACCGTTTACTACAACAAGATTCATCAGAACATCGAACGGGGAATTGTTATGATATCACCAGATGCCAAGATCAAGATACAAAATTTTGGTCGTTTTCTGTCAAACATGGTAATGCCAAACATCGGCGCGTTTATCGCGTGGGGCTTTATCACTGCTCTATTTATCCCAACTGGATGGCTACCAAACGAAACGTTAGCCTCTATGGTTGGCCCAATGATTACCTACTTGCTGCCACTACTTATCGGTTACACCGGTGGTAAATTAGTTGGTGGCGATCGTGGTGCGGTAGTCGGTGCAATCACAACAATGGGGGTGATTGTCGGCACAGACATCCCAATGTTTATGGGTGCAATGATGGTCGGCCCAATGGGCGGCTGGGCTATCAAGAAATTCGATAACTACATCGATGGTAAAGTAAAAAGTGGCTTCGAGATGTTGGTTAACAACTTCTCTGCGGGCATCATCGGCATGCTATGTGCGATCCTTGCTTTCATCTTTATCGGTCCATTCGTAAAAATTCTTTCTGGTGGCTTGGCGGCAGGCGTTAACTTCCTAGTTTCTGCTCACCTACTACCACTGACTTCAATCTTCGTTGAACCTGCGAAGATCCTGTTCCTAAACAACGCGATCAACCACGGTATCTTCTCTCCACTAGGTATCCAACAAGCGTCTGAGACAGGCCAATCGATCTTCTTCCTCATCGAAGCAAACCCAGGCCCTGGTCTAGGTATCCTGCTAGCTTACATGGTGTTTGGTAAAGGTACGGCTCGTCAAACTGCAGGTGGTGCGTCAATCATCCACTTCTTCGGCGGTATCCACGAGATTTACTTCCCATACATCCTAATGAACCCTCGCCTAATCCTTGCGGCTATCGCAGGTGGTATGACTGGCGTATTCGTTCTAACTATCTTTAACGCAGGTATCGTTTCTCCAGCATCGCCAGGTTCAATCTTTGCAATCTTGTTGATGACTCAGAAAGGTTCAATCGTTGGTGTACTAGCTTCTATCGCAGCAGCAACAGGCGTGTCATTCGCCGTAGCAGCACTGCTAATGAAGACACAAACGTCAACAGAAGAAGACGGTGATGAAGCAGCACTAGAAAAAGCAACATCACAAATGAAAGACATGAAATCTGCATCCAAAAACGATGCGGTGGTAAACAGCCAAAGCAAAGGTGACGTAGACCTAGCGACAGTACAAAGCATCATTGTCGCTTGTGATGCGGGCATGGGCTCAAGCGCCATGGGTGCGAGCATGCTACGCAAAAAAGTTCAAGACGCGGGTCTGAACGTCCACGTAACCAACCTTGCTATCAATAGCTTACCAGAGAGTGCAGATATCGTGATTACTCATAAAGACTTAACGGATCGTGCACGTAAGCATGCTCCAAACGCACACCACATTTCATTGACGAACTTCCTAGACAGCGAAATGTACAACCAGCTAGTAACTAAATTGCTAGCCGCTCAAAAACAATCCGCAGCCAATGACGACCAGATGGTAAAAGTATCGGTCATGGCTGCGAACGATGACAGCTTTGAAAAACAGCAACCATCGGTATTCCAAATTCAGCGCGAAAACATTCACCTAGGTTTGAAAGCAACCAACAAAGAAGAAGCGATTCGCTTTGCAGGTAACAAGCTGGTTGAACTAGGCTACGCAGAACCAGAGTACGTAGACGCAATGTTTGAACGTGAAGCACTGGTTTCAACCTACTTAGGCGAATCTATCGCAGTACCTCACGGCACCGTTGAAGCGAAAGACCGCGTGAAGAAAACCGGCATTGTAATCTGCCAATACCCATCGGGTATCCAATTTACTGAAGATGACGACGATGTAGCGAAACTGGTTATCGGTATTGCCGCTAAGAACGATGAGCACATCCAAGTAATCACCACCATTACGAACGCGCTCGATGAGCCGGAAGCAATTGAGAAGCTAACTAGCACCAACGATGTGGAAGAGATTCTGAACATCCTTGGCGGCCAGCAAGCGGCTTAATCACTCCCTTTAATTTGCTCCTGAGCAAACCGAGGTCAGCTGTCACCCCCTATGCGGTTGGCCTCACCCTAGATTCGTTTTAGTCAACATTTTAGACATTGGTAGGTAAGAATTATGAAAAACGCAGTTCATTTTGGCGCAGGTAACATTGGTCGTGGCTTCATCGGTAAACTATTAGCAGACGCAGAAGTCGAGGTGACGTTCGCAGACGTTGACGCTCCACTCGTCGACCAACTGAGTCACAAGCAAGAATACAAAGTAAAAGTGGTCGGTACTGAGTGCCAAATCGACACAGTAACTCACGTCACCGCGGTTAACTCAGCCAGTGAAGATGTCATCGACCGCATTGTAAAAACCGATTTGGTAACAACAGCAGTGGGCCCTAACGTACTGGACATCATTGCAAAAACCATCGCTACCGGCATTGCTAAACGCTTTACAGCAGGTAACGATAAACCATTGAACATCATCGCATGTGAAAACATGGTTCGTGGCACCACACATCTAAAAGGTGAAGTGTACAAACACTTGGATGAATCATTGCACGCAAAAGCAGACGAGTTGGTTGGCTTTGTCGATTCCGCAGTAGACCGTATCGTGCCACCAGCAGAAGCGGCAAACGATGACCCACTAGAAGTAACGGTAGAAAGCTTTAGCGAATGGATTGTGGATGAACAGCAATTCAAGGGCGAAATCCCTGACATCGCGGGCATGGAAAGAACCAACAACCTAATGGCATTCGTAGAACGCAAGCTGTTCACTCTCAATACAGGTCACTGTATTACCGCTTACTTAGGTTGCTTGAAAGGCCATCGCACTATTCGTGAAGCGATTGAAGACCCAAGCATTCATGCTGAAGTAAAACAGGCGATGCAAGAGAGTGGTGAAGTGCTGATCAAACGTTACGGCTTCGACCGTGACATGCACAACGCCTACATCGAGAAGATTCTAGGACGCTTTGCCAACCCTTACTTAGTGGATGAGGTTGATCGCGTAGGTCGCCAACCAATTCGCAAATTAGGTGCAAACGATAGATTAGTGAAGCCTTTACTCGGTACAATTGAGTATAGCACTGAAAATAAAACACTTTTGAAAGGCATTGCCGCTGCGTTGAAGTACACTAACGACACTGATCCACAAGCCGTAGAGCTACAAAACTCATTAAAAGAAGTGGGCGTGAAGAAGACGCTAGCGACATACACGGGTCTTGCAGAAAACAGTGCTGAAGTGACTCAAATCGAGACACTTTATAACCAACTTTGATTTACCTAGGGGAGCTTGGCTCCCCTTCTATATCCATCTCCATGAAGAGTTGGGATAGCTAATAATTAGAAATGTATTCAGTATATGGCAGATAACATCAACGAAACCGAGATCATTGAGCGATTAAACAGCGCACCATCGGTACGAGGCTTTTTCATTGCAGCAGTCGACGTTTTTAACGATTCGATCGACGGGTTAGTGCAAAGAATTTTTCGTAAAGATAACTTCGCTGTTCAATCGGTTGTCGGTCCGCTGTTACAAGACTCGGGACCGCTGGGCGATCTGTCTGTTCGTTTGAAGTTATTGTTTGGCTTGGGTGTGCTTCCCGATGATATTTACCACGACATCGAAGACATCATTAAGCTCAAAAACCATCTCAATAGCGACGCTTCTGACTATGAGTTCACTGACCCTAATATTCTAGATCCAATCAAAAAGCTGCATTTGGTGAAGAAGATGGGCATGGTGCAACTGGAAGTCAACGAACCAGATGACGACATCGACCTTGAGTTTTATCAGCTACAACTGCAACGTCAGCAACAAATCATTAAGTCGGGGCTCTCACTAGCCATTGTCGAGATCTGCAATGAACTCGGCAAAGAGAGCCCATTCTAAGGGTACATTTTATACCCAAGCTACCTTCAAAAGGATTCGAGATTGCTTAGGTATAACAAGATAACAATGTCAGCCGCTCTACACCCAAAAACGTAGGAGCCCTACCCAATGTTAAAAGCTGTACTTTTTGATATGGATGGACTGATTTTCGATACCGAATCCATCTACAAGCAAAGTTGGCAATACGCCGCTACCAAGCAAGGCTTAACCATCACCGATGATTTCTACCAGCAGTTCATCGGTGTCCAAGACCCTGAATGTGAAAGAATACTCTCTGAGCATTTTCAAGACGCCATCGATATGCCGAGCTATAAAGCCGTGCGAGATGAACACTTCCATAATCTAAGAAATCAAGGCATTGCGCTCAAACCCGGATTCGACGCACTGTTTTATACCATCAAACAGCATGACTTATTAACCGCGATTGTCACCTCTTCTCACCTTCCAGAGGTAAAACACAATTTCGCGGGCAGCGAGTACCTTGCGCAGTTCGATTTGGTGATTACCGCCGAAGATGTGGAGCGCGGTAAACCAAACCCTGATTGCTATCAAATGGCTTATCGCCACTTGGGTGTGGACGCCAAGCAGTGCTTAGTATTGGAAGATTCGAACAACGGCATCAAAGCCGCACTCGCTGCAGAATGCCAAGCTGTAATGATTCCGGATTTACTTCCACCTCTGCCAGAGCTCAAAGACAGAGTCATCATTAAAGCGTCTCTTGAGGAAGTGATTCCCCTTCTGAGTCAGTTTTAGCCGCTGGAAGTATCAAGCAAAACTGGGTTTGGCCATCTTCTGAAATGACGCTGATGCTTCCATCGTAGGCGTGAACAATCGATTGAGTGATCGACAAACCCAGCCCGGCTCCCACGCTACCTGAATGTTGGCGAGACTTGTCGACCCGATAAAAACGGTCAAACAGATACGGCAGGTTTTGCTTGGGAATTGCCTCACCAACGTTGCTGACGGTTATCTTCACAAGTTCATCAACCTGCTCAATATCAACCGAAATCGTCGTCTCGTCATACGCATGACGAATCGCGTTGGACAATAAGTTACTGATAGCGCGCTCAAACATGTTTCGGTCCATATACAGCATCGCCTCACCTGAAGTGGTAATGCCCAGCGCTGAGTCTTCCGCCAGTATTTCGAAGTACTCGATCAAATGAGCCACTTGTTCATGAGCCGCGAAGTGCTCGTTGTGTCGATGGATCAGTTTGTTTTCTGCTTTGGCGATATACAGTAAGTCATTGATGGTTTTGGTTATCCGTTCAAGCTCTTCCAAAGTAGAAGCAATCGCTTCTTGATATTCCTCAGAACTGCGTGCAGCGCCAAGGATTACTTGGTTTTGAGTAGTGATGTTAGTTAGCGGCGTTTTAAGCTCATGAGCAATATCGGAGGAGAACTCACTCAAACGATGAAAGCCTGTTTGTAATCGATCCAACATCGCATTGTGCTTTATCGCTAACTCTCTTAGCTCGATCGGCAACGTCTCAGGGTCAATACGAATATCTAACTGTTCAAGGGTAATATGTTGGATGTGTTTGTTTAAGGTAAGAATCGGCCTCAAACCTCGATTTACAATGGTTCGGCTATACAGAGCAGAAGCTAAAAAAGCGAAGCCCAACGACCAGAATAGAATCCACCCCAGTTTATTGAGGAACAGTATATGGTGGTTAATGCTGGTGCCTATCACCACAGTGACATCTTTAGCTTTAAAGGCGAAGGCTCGAATATCCAAAGAGTCTTCATGCCATTCAATCGCATTGTTTTGATTCAAAATCTGCGGTGAGCTCAAGGTGATAGACAGTTTGTTAGGAATAGAAAGCGTTGAGTTTTTGTAGGTCTGCTCTCCTTCCTCAAACGCCCACATGTAAGCGGAGCTGTTGTCGATAAGCAGATAAGCCGACTCAGGAGAAACCATCATGGTCTTCTCTATCGCATTATATTTGCTGACCATTTCGTTATAGTCTTGAGTAAAGAAATGTCGCTCGATGGTGTAATAGAGAATAAAGGCTAAAGCGAGGTACACCACCAGCGTCGTGCCGACAAACATCAGCACGAGTTTGTTTTGCATGGATAGGTTGGCTGGGCGTTTAAACATCTAGCGCTTCCAGCTTATACCCCATCCCTCTGATGGTATGAATCAAAGGTGTTTCAAATGGCTTGTCGACTTTATTGCGCAGTCGTTTGATAGCAACATCAATCACGTTCGTATCGCTATCAAAGTTCATGTCCCATACCAATGACGCAATGGTGGTCCGTGATAACACCTGACTTTCTTTACGCATCAAAAGCTCAAGCAACGCGTACTCCTTTGCCGTTAGCGTAATACTTTGCCCACCTCGCGTTGCCACTCGCTTCATCATATCGAGCTCTAAATCCGCAATTTGCAGTGTCTGAGAAGAGGTCTGTACACGAGAGGAAGTATGATGACGGAAAACATTCTGAATGCGTGCTAGCAGCTCAGCAAACGCATAAGGTTTTACCACGTAGTCGTTCGCTCCTAACTCAAAGCCACGCACGCGATCTTCTATCTGCTCTTTGGCAGTAAGCATAATAACTGGGGTATGAATGTCGCTACTGCGCAGCGTGTTGAGCACTTGCCAACCATCGAGCTTGGGCAGCATGATGTCGAGAAGAATAAGATCATAAGGTTCACTGGTTGCGTGATACAAACCATCGACACCGTCGCGAACCCAATCAACAACGTAGCCTGATTCCACCAGCCCTTTTTGTAAGTATTCCCCTGCTTTTACTTCATCTTCGACAATCAGTAGTTTCAATTTCAGCCCTCTATCTCAACGGGGTGCGCTCGGCATTCGCGATCACAAAAAGAGTACGACACAAATTGCATCATACTCTTTTCATTCCATATTTTTATCGATTACTGTCGCGCTGCGCGTAGTTCACTTTTACGTTCACAGTACCTTGATATTCCAATTGTCCCTGCTCATTCATGCGCTCTTGTACCGTAACAAAACCACCGTCTTGAAGGTGCGTGCTGTTTCTTGCGACATCGAAAGTCACGATGTTCAACTCTTTATTGAGCTCATGAGACGACATGTCTTTTAAAGAGTTTAGTTCAGCTAAGGCTTGTTGATAGGCCGCATCTGAGGTTGCTGTTGGCTCAACAGAAATGGTCTTCATTTCTTCACGGCTAATGTATTTTCCACCAGTGAAAGTCGGTTGAGCAAATGCTGATGCGCTAGTGATTGCCATTGTTGTTACAAGGAGAGCGGTTTTCAGTGCTTTCATGTTGATGACCTTTGAGTGTGTTTGTTTTCAATGGCTTCATTATTCAACAACGCACCTGACATCAATCTATCGTGAAGATGACATTTTTGTCATAAACCAAAATAGCGATTGATTACTGATAATCAGCTTACTCAGATCTCGTAAGTCAGACCGAAATGGAACTTATAGTCGTCTTTCTCTGGCACTACGCCTTCAGCATCGGCTTTGGTATCGGAGATATGGTCCCAAATGGCTTTAATGCTGAGTTCAAGATCATCAACCAGATCGATATCAAAACCAAGCTCGTTGGTATGACGAGCACCACCCGCATCATTGCTCGCCCAATTTAGGTTGTAGGTATGACTTAAATCGATGTCGTCTGTCAGTTCATACTCAAAATTGGATTCGAAGGTTAAA
The DNA here is from genome assembly GCF_002875385.1 of Vibrio sp. 10N.222.52.B12. Classification (NCBI taxonomy): domain Bacteria; kingdom Pseudomonadati; phylum Pseudomonadota; class Gammaproteobacteria; order Vibrionales; family Vibrionaceae; genus Vibrio; species Vibrio sp. 10N.222.52.B12. The sequence continues at coordinate 31,895 of NZ_MDAW01000121.1, forward strand.
GTGTTACTGGTCGCATCGCCTGACTCCCCTTCTTCTACCGTTTTAAAGTCGGTGTACTGGTAACCCGGACCGATGGAGACATCCCATTCTGTCTGCGAATTGGCAATGATGAAATAACCCATCTGCATCGAGGCGTTGACTTGGTAATCAATATTTTGGAACTCATCACTAAGCAGCGAGAGCTTAAGCGGCCTAAAAAATAGACGGTTGCTTAGGTAAATGTCGTAGGAACCATCAAACGAACTGTTATTGGCTGTGGTCTCATCATTCGTCTTGGAGTTTTCATGTTTGGCTTTTAGCTTAGTGCGCGATCCCACCGTGTTCCGTTCTGCATCGACTTCACCTAACAGTGAAAACTCATCCGTGTTGCCTTTGCTTATGTCCAACCCTAAAAAGATCTCGGTAGTCCAATGATCAGAATCTTTCTCAGCTCCTCGATAGATCGAAACCACGTCGGAAACAGGGAACGACAATTCTTCTCCATCATTAATCAAATATAATTCGTCTTCACGAATCGACAAATAGCCATCGTAGATGTCACCACTAGAAGTCCGGATGGTAAAGAAACTTGCCGTTTCTAACACCGCAATGTCTTCCAGTTCGATCTCTTGATCGCCAAGATCATCACTATCGAATTCAACCTCTTGATCGAACGAATTGGTTTCTTCCTTGATCGTACCGGTCAATTCTCCCTTGATTACTTCGCCAGATTTGAGTTGCAACCAGTCATCGCTTTCATCGATGAATACGGTTTGGCTTTTGCGCTGTTCTGCTTGTGTTTCTTCCTCTGCCATCACTGATGGATGGTAAAGCGAGGACGCGATACATAAAGCCAAGAGTTTGATTTTCATAATGACCTTTTCAGTTCAATTGAAACCGCATCAGTGGGATTACGATAGTGATGCAGACCGCTCAACGTGTCAGAAAGTAAACAAGTGAATGTCAACGTATTGCGCATCATAACCGTGTCTACAGACATAAAAAAAGCGAAGTCATGTGACTTCGCTTTAGGTTCTGGCTACTTACATAGCACAACATAAGCAAGTGTAATCTTAATCACACCTTGTAGTAGTTACTCTACCGTTACCGCCTTCGCTAAGTTACGAGGTTGGTCTACGTCCGTACCTTTGATCAGTGCAACGTAGTAAGAAAGCAACTGCATTGGAATCGTGTAGTAGATTGCTGCTGTGATTTCGCTTACGTGTGGCATCTTGATGATCTTCATGGTCTCATCGCCTTCAAAGCCAGCGTCTTCATCTGCAAATACGTAAAGCAAGCCACCGCGAGCACGCACTTCTTCAACGTTTGATTTCAGTTTCTCTAGAAGATCGTTACTTGGTGCAACGACCACAACTGGCATGTCAGCATCAATTAGCGCTAGAGGGCCGTGTTTCAGCTCACCTGCTGCGTACGCTTCTGCGTGAATGTAAGAGATCTCTTTCAGTTTTAGAGACGCTTCCATCGCGATTGGGTAGAACTCACCACGACCTAGGAACAGTGTGTGGTGTTTATCTGCGAAATCAGGTGCTAGTGCTTCGATTTCTTTTTCGAAAGACAGCGCTGCATTGATTTGCTTTGGAAGGGCGTGAAGTGCTTCTACGATCTCTTTTTCTTTCTCTTTGCTGATGCGGTTTTGTTGCTTACCAAGAGCGGTTACCAGCATCAGTAGCGCTGAAAGCTGAGTCGTAAACGCTTTAGTTGATGCCACACCAATTTCCACGCCTGCACGGGTCATAAATGCAAAGTCAGATTCACGAACCAAAGAAGAACCCGCTACGTTACAGATGGTCATTGCCGCCATGTAACCTTTCTCTTTTGCTAGGCGAAGAGCTGCTAGCGTATCAGCGGTTTCACCAGATTGAGAAAGCGTGATCAATAGGCTGTTTGGACGCGTTACAAACTTGCGGTAACGGAATTCAGAAGCGATTTCTACGTCACAGCTTACACCTGCAATGTCTTCGAACCAGTAACGCGCGGTCATACCTGCGTTGTAAGACGTACCACATGCAACGATCTGTACGTGCTCAACTTTGCTTAGGATTTCTGCCGCGTTAACACCTATTGCTTCAGTGACAACAGAATCAGCCGTGATACGACCTTCCATTGTGTTGATCAGCGCAGTTGGTTGCTCGTAAATTTCTTTCTGCATGAAGTGACGGTATTGACCTTTATCACCCGCATCGTGTTCAGCGTTTGATTCTGTAATTTCGCGTTCTACACGCTCACCTGTTGCATCAAATACAGTCACGTCACGGCGAGTGATCTCAGCTACGTCACCTTCTTCTAGGTACATGAAACGGCGTGTTACGTTAAGGAGCGCAAGTTGGTCAGAAGCAAGGAAGTTTTCACCCACACCAAAACCAATGACGATTGGACTGCCTGAACGTGCCACTACGATGCGTGAAGGGTCTTTACGATCCAACGCTACCGTGCCGTATGCGCCATCCAATTGTTTTGCTGTCTTCTGTACCGCTTCTAGTAGCGTTTCTGAAGTACGAAGCTCCCACTCAACCATGTGAGCGATAACTTCAGTATCCGTTTGAGATTCAAATACGTAACCACGAGATTGAAGCAGTTCACGTAGCTCTTCATGGTTTTCGATGATGCCATTGTGTACCACTGCGATGTCACCAGACATGTGTGGGTGTGCGTTCACTTCTGAAGGTTCACCGTGTGTTGCCCAACGAGTGTGCGCAATACCAGTACCACCGATCACTTTCGCTTCGTCTACTGCGTCGGCCAGCTCTTGTACCTTACCTAGACGACGAATACGCGTTAAATTTGTCTCACCATCAACAATCGCAACGCCCGCAGAGTCGTAACCGCGGTATTCCAAGCGGCGTAGGCCTTCAACTAAAATTTCTGCAACATCTCGTTGTGCTACTGCACCTACGATTCCACACATGTGTTTATCTCCGTTTGTAGTTTTGTTCTTCCCTGGGCATGATTTCAAATAGAGGCAGCAAGCAAAGGCCTTTATCCAGAGGGAAGTGAAATATGAAACTGATTACATTATAAGATTAGGCGCAAATAACCTTAACGCCATGTTGTTCAATCTGTACTTTGTGTTCTGGTCGTAACTCTGCATCGGTAACCAACACATTAATTTGGTCCCAAGCGAGTTCTAAGTTCGGGATCTTGCGTCCCACTTTCTCAGACTCAATCATGACAATGACTTCACGAGACACTTCTGCCATGACTTTACTTAAGCCAATTAACTCATTAAACGTGGTAGTTCCGCGCTCTAAATCGACACCATCAGCACCAATAAATAACTGGTCGAAGTCGTAAGCACGTAATACAGATTCGGCTACTTTGCCTTGGAAGGATTCTGAGTGCGTATCCCAAGTTCCGCCTGTCATTAACAAGGTTGGTTCGCTCTCTAATTCGTTAAGTGCATTGGCGACATGCAACGAGTTGGTCATGACAACCAAGCCTCGTTTATCATTTAATTGCTGAATCAGCGCAGCCGTTGTACTGCCACTGTCGATCACAATTCGGTTATGTTCTCGGATCAGTGATGCCGCTGCTTTTGCCAGACTTAACTTTCGACTCGAAACATTTGGACTCATTTCTTCATGGATAACTTCCGTTGGAATCGCAATGGCGCCACCGTAACGGCGCAAAAGTTGTCCGTTTTTCTCTAAAGAAGCTAAGTCCTTTCTAATCGTGACCTCTGAGGTTTCAAATTTTTGTGCCAGCTCATCAACGCTGACTTCCCCAAGCTCATTTACTAGGTTAGAAATGGCGTGTCTTCTTAATTGAGTGTTTCGTTTCGACATTTAAGTTTTGACTTTAAGTTTCGACTTGAAACTTATTATAGTCAAATCGAAACTTTTAAGTCCATTTATTTCGATCCAAAAAATTAATATTTCTCGTTAAAACCTTGTCCTAAGACAATTCTTAAACAGTGATATTGGATTCATTCGGTGGTAGAATTCGCCACCGAAAAGAAAAAAAATTACAGAATTGACGGTTATTTTTTTGCAACTTTCTGCATATAAAGTGGGATTAGTCACAAAAAGGTAACCAAAATCGCCGATCTTTTAGTCATAAAATGACTAAACTTGGTGAAAGACTTTCAGAATCTGAAGTTCTAATAATGAGGCGGAAAATCGGTGAATGGCAGGCACTAAATGCCATCAAAAGCGCCTAACTTCAGACTAAATAACCGACTTTCAAATTGTAACTATACTTACCGGAGAGTATCTTCCATGAAAAAGACCAAAATCGTATGTACGATTGGCCCTAAAACTGAATCTGTAGAGAAGCTAACTGAACTAGTAAACGCAGGCATGAACGTTATGCGTCTTAACTTCTCTCACGGTGATTTCGCAGAGCACGGCACTCGTATTGCGAACTTCCGCGAAGTAATGGACAAAGTAGGTAAGCAACTTGCTATCCTTCTTGATACTAAAGGCCCAGAAATCCGCACTATCAAGCTAGAAGGCGGTAACGACGTAGATCTAGTAGCTGGTCAAGAATTCACTTTCACAACTGATACTTCAGTTGTTGGTAACAAAGAGACTGTAGCGGTAACTTACGCTGGTTTCGCAGCAGACCTAAACGCTGGTAACACAATCCTAGTAGATGACGGCCTAATTGAAATGGAAGTTATCTCTACGACTGAAACAGAAGTTAAGTGTAAAGTTCTTAACAACGGCGCACTAGGCGAAAACAAAGGTGTTAACCTTCCTGGCGTTTCTGTTCAACTTCCAGCTCTTTCTGAGAAAGACAAAGCTGACCTTAAATTTGGTTGTGAGCAAGGCGTTGATTTCGTAGCTGCTTCTTTCATCCGTAAAGCATCTGACGTTAAAGAAATCCGTGAGATCCTAGACGCAAACGGCGGTAACGATATCCACATCATCTCTAAGATCGAGAACCAAGAAGGTGTAGATAACTTCGACGAAATCCTAGAGCTTTCTGACGGTATCATGGTTGCTCGTGGTGACCTAGGTGTTGAAATCCCAGCTGAAGAAGTAATCTTCGCTCAGAAAATGATGATCGAGAAGTGTAACCGTGCACGTAAGATGGTTATCACTGCAACTCAAATGCTTGATTCTATGATCAACAACCCACGTCCAACTCGTGCAGAAGCGGGTGACGTTGCGAACGCAATCATGGACGGTACTGACGCAGTAATGCTTTCTGGTGAAACTGCTAAAGGTAAGTACCCAGTTGAAGCTGTTACTATCATGGCTCAAATCGCGAACCGTACTGATTCTGCTCTTAAAGCTGAACTAGGTTCTCGTCTAGACAGCCCACGTCTTCGCATTACTGAAGCAGTATGTAAAGGCGCAGTAGACACAGCAGAAAAACTAGCAGCTCCTCTAATCATCGTTGCAACTGAAGGCGGTAAATCTGCACGTTCAGTACGTAAATACTTCCCAACTGCAAACATCATTGCACTGACAACTAACCAAAAGACAGCTGCTCAGCTTGTTCTTACCAAAGGTGTTCGTCCAGTTCTTGTTGAGTCTATCGACAGCACAGATGCTTTCTACAAAATGGGTAAAGAATACGCTCTTGAAGCTGAATTCGGCAGCAAAGGCGACATCGTTGTTATGGTTTCTGGTGCTCTAGTAGCTTCAGGCACAACGAACACAGCTTCTGTACACGTTCTATAAGACTGAAGAATTCAATCATCAGTTAAATAAAAAAGAGGGCTTCGGCCCTCTTTTTTTATATATTTAATCTTGCCCTCATAATCAGTACGCTGTATTATCAATCACAACCGAACTACGTACTGTTTAGTTGTCGTTACGATAATAAAAATTTCATGAGGTTGCTTGTGTCCAGTCCTACCCTTACCGATAAAGTTGCAAAAATGATCTGTCAGGACATCCTGACTGGTGAACTCAAACCAAGTCAAAAGCTTGTAGTTGCTGATCTGAAAGTGAAGTACAACGTAGGTGCATCACCTATTCGCGAAGCACTTGTACAACTGTCTTGGAGCAAGTATGTAAAGCTTGAACCGCAAAAAGGCTGTTGGGTTGCCCCTGTCTGTAAAAAGGAGCTGAATGACCTTTACGAAAGCCTTCGTGTTGTTTCTTCTGTTCTGCTTAAGAAGGCGATTTTAGCGGGTGATGAGAGCTGGGAACTGGATGTATTAACGTCATACCACAAATTGTCTCGCCTGAACTTCGATGAAACTTTCTGCTGGAAAGAGTGGGAAGAACGCCACCATCAATTCCATATTTCTCTATTGGAAGGGGCAGACTCTAAGAACATGTTTGACTTCTTCAGTGACCTGATCAATCAAATCAAGCGTTACCGTTACTTCGCAATGCAAACATTAAGCTCAGAAAAGGATGTACTGTTCAACATTGATGAGCATGAGATGATCATGAAGTTGGTACTTGCGAAGAACAGCGAAGAAGCTATGGACTTACTTGATAAGCACTTGCTAAGCTCAATGGAGCGTATTGAATTGGCGATTGAAACCGCTTAAATCGCACAAAGTCTAGCCATAAAAAAATCGGGAAGTACCCGATTTTTTTGTATTCGCCTTCAAAGCGACGTAGGTTACGCTATATCATCAAAGCTGTGACAAATCGAGACTCGATTACGCCCTGCACTTTTCGATTCATACAAAGCAATATCAGCACACTTATAAGTGCGAGTGCGATCCGCGGTTAAATCACTGTAGCCGACACTCACCGTCACCGACTGTTCTGAATTCTGTTCTACCGCAACTCGCAATCGGTTCAATACCACTTCCGCCTCTTGTGTCGAAGTATGAGGCATGATCACCGCAAACTCTTCACCACCAACACGGGCGACAAAATCGGTATTTCTAACGCCTTCTTGCAACGTCTCCGCGACACTAAGAATCACTTTGTCACCCTCATCATGACCGAGTTCATCATTGATGCGCTTAAAGTGGTCGATATCAAACAACGCCAAACAAGTTGTGGGGGTATCAGGATAACGCTCAAACATATTGGCATGCTGCGTCAATTGTTCTTCAAACTTCCTACGGTTCCAAAGACTGGTTAAACCGTCTTTTTCACTCAAGTTACGTAATTTTTCTTCCAACAATTTTCGTTCAGAAATATCCACCAACGACGTAATGTAGTAACTGACTTTTCCTGATTTGGCCATGATAGCTTGGATACGCATGATGGCCGTAAATACATGGTTGAGCTTCGTTCGACAACGAACTTCCCCCTCCCAAACATGTTCCACACCCAACTTACTCCAAATCGAAAGGATGTTTTCAATGTCTTCCGGCAAGAAAATCAGATTATGAGCGTTCCAACCTCGCAATCGATTTGATGAGTAGCCCATCATGTTCTCAAACTCTTGGTTCACCATCATGATGCGATGTGATGTGTCTGAAATCATCACAGCGGTCATGCCATCCAACGCGGCACGAGCCAACTTGGATTCGATACTATGCCGACGGTAATGGAGTGCCAACGTGGTAATCGGCAAAGCGAACACCAGCATCAAACTGAGGACAAATAAGGCTTCTTGGGCTAAGTCATCAATATCTCTTTCTGCTCGTTCAAGCAGTTGTTCTTGAGAAAGATCGATGATCAGATGCAATGGTTCACCAGGGACAAACTCAATGGTGTTGAACGCAATGAGGTGTTTACCGTCATACCCAAAACCCATTTTTTCTGAGCCCATATTTTGCCAAATGTCTGGGTGCATTAGGCCAAAATTAAAGCGATCACGATCTGGAATGATGTCGCCATACAATTTGTCACTGTGTAAGCTCGCGACATAAAAACCGGGCTGGTTAATCAGTTCGATGTTGAAATCTCGAACCGGTGAATAGTTCAATCGGGAGGAGAGGTATTGAACGTCGATATTTAATACCAAGTACCCTTCTCGTACCCCATTCATCGCGACAGGCATCATGATTCGAACTGATGGTCGATATGGGTGAATCAAGTCACCATTTTCTTTTTCTAATTCAATACCCCAAGACCCAATTTGATCGTCTTTAAGGTTTTGCGCATAAAGAAAATATTCTCGTTCGGACTTGTCTTGAAGCTTACGAGCAGGAGCCGCAGTACGAGTTTTGAAGTCGTAGTTAATACGGACATTCTCTCGACCAGCAAGGTTTAAAAAGCGGATCTGCGTGTACCACTTTTGGTTCACCGCAACTGAACTCCACACCTCTTCTAGAATCGCTAAATTTTTGGGATTAGGGTGTCGTAAATAGTCATAAAGACTTTGACTGTGACCGAGCAGGTCGCTAATGGAGGATATTTGGTCCTGAACGTTATTGTATTCACGTTCAGAATAGGCCAATTGATGAAGTGCTTCCTTGGCCGTATTTTCTACATTATTAGCCAACAAGCTTTGGTATTTTTGATAATAATAGGTAGAGATTAACGCGCTAAAAAATAGCGTTGTCGCCAACAAAGAGCCGACTAACCTTCTGACTTTCACGCGTACTACTACCCATTTTGTTTACGAAACCATCAATTATATCATCAGTTGTTATTTTCTAAACAAAAAGCCATCGATTTCACGATGGCTTATCACAAATACCCAATGACTTGGATAGAAGGTTTCAGTTATTACGGCTTAAGACAGCGCTCTCCGCGAGCAACCCCAACCACACCACTTCGTGCTACCTCTACCACTTCAGTCACTTCTGAAATAGCTTGAATGAACGCATCCAACTTCTCACTGGTTCCCGCCAACTGAACGGTGTATTGAGAAGCGGTCACATCAACAATCTGCCCACGGAAGATGTCAGCCGTGCGTTTCACTTCTGCTCTCGCAAAGCCGCTCGCTTTCACTTTCACCATCATCAGCTCACGCTCAATGTGTTCAAACTCTGTCACCTCTTGAACTTTAAGCACATCAATAAGCTTATGCAGTTGTTTCTGAATCTGCTCTAATTGCATCTCATCAGAGTTGGTCGTGATGTTCAAACGCGACAAGGTTTCATCATCGGTTGGAGATACGTTCAACGATTCAATGTTGTAACCACGCTGAGAAAACAGACCGACAACGCGAGACAATGCACCAGGTTGGTTTTCCATTAACAAAGAAATAATGTGTCTCATATTACGTTCTCTCCGTTTTGCTTAGCCACATTTTGTCCATACCCTCGCCTTTAATCTGCATTGGGTATACGTGCTCGGTTTCATCTACGTTGATGTCGACAAACACCAAACGATCTTTCATATCCAACGCTTTTTGTAGACCCGCTTCAAGTTGATCTGGCGTTTCAATACGGATACCGACGTGGCCATAAGCTTCTGCAATTGCAGCAAAATCAGGAACAGAACTCATGTACGAGTTAGAGTGACGACCTTGGTAAATAATGTCTTGCCATTGTTTTACCATGCCTAAGAATCGGTTATTTAGGTTGATGATCTTCACTGGAATGTCGTATTGCATTGCCGTCGACAATTCTTGAATGTTCATCTGGATACTGCCATCACCAGTGACAACCACCACTTCTTCTTCTGGCATCGCGAATTTCACACCCATACCAGCAGGCAAGCCGAAGCCCATAGTGCCAAGGCCGCCAGAGTTTATCCAACGACGCGGCTTATTAAATGGGTAGTACAACGCGGCAAACATTTGATGCTGACCTACATCCGATGCCACGTAAGCATCACCATTGGTGAGCTTGTGCAGCGTTTCAATCACTTGTTGCGGTTTAATGCGTTCCGGAGAGGTCTCATATGCTAGGCAATCACGCTCACGCCATACTTGGATGTCTTTCCACCACTTAGCGATGGCTTGCGTATCATTACTGCTGTTTTGCTCATTCAGCAAGCCAACCATGGTCGCGAGCACCTTATCGGCAGAACCTACGATAGGCAGATCCACTTTGACGTTTTTCGAAATCGAAGACGGGTCAATATCGATGTGCATGATCTTCGCGTTAGGACAGTACTTTTCTAAGTTATTCGTCGTACGATCATCGAAGCGCACACCAATACCAAAGATTAAGTCGGCTTCATGCATCGCCATATTGGCTTCATAAGTACCGTGCATACCTAACATTCCCAACGAGTTCTTATGCGTCCCTGGGAAGGCACCTAAACCCATCAGGGTGCTAACAACGGGCAGATTCAATTCATCGGATAAGGTTTGAATGTGCTCATGCGCACCGGAAATCACCGCACCGCCACCAATATAAAGAACCGGCTTCTTCGCCTCTACTAGAGCTTTAAGCGCTTTTTTGATCTGGCCCTTATGGCCTGAGGTCGTTGGTTTGTACGAACGCATCGAGATGTTTTCAGGATACTCGTAAGGAAGCTTGATTTGCGGATTCAAAATATCCTTCGGCAAATCAATCACAACCGGACCAGGTCGGCCAGTTGTCGAGATATAAAACGCTTTTTTGATCGTCTCAGGAATGTCTTCTGCCTTTTTAACCAAGAAACTGTGTTTTACGACAGGGCGAGATACACCCACAATGTCACACTCTTGGAAGGCGTCGTTACCGATAAGATTATTCGGCACGTTACCTGAAATAACGATCATTGGGATCGAGTCCATGTACGCTGTAGCAATACCCGTGATGGTATTGGTTGCACCAGGACCCGAACATACTAGCACTACGCCCGGCTTACCGGTTGCGCGAGCATAACCATCGGCCATGTGAGTCGCAGCTTGCTCGTGTCGTACTAATACGTGTTTAATTTGGTCGGTTTTTGCGTGCAGTGCATCGTAGATATCCAGAACGGATCCACCAGGGTAACCAAAGATTTGCTCTACGCTCTCTTCGATCAGAGATTGCACTACCATCTCTGCGCCTGACAACATTGCTGTCATAATTGCTCTCCTTACCAGTTTTCCTCTCCGTAAGGCCAACGGATTGGGCTGGTTTTACATAGTCTAGGTCTTATTCGTAGCCTAATAGAAATACTTCCACTTTTTCAGCTATGTCCTGCGCTTGTCATAACAAAACGCAAGGTAACACAACAAATGTAACGTTTTATTATCAATGGGTCTAATGAGAGTTGAGTCAAAATTTAAACAAGATGCTATAAATCAGAACAAAACTAGGATTAGGCACTAACCAATAAGCACAAATTAGAATCAAGACCATGCTCAAGGGAGAAATAAAGTGAATAATTTCACCAAAAATCACCAAAAAGAACAATTTCTCCTTCAAGAAGGGGATTAATAAGTGTGAAATACGGGCACAAAAAAATCCCCAACGGCATAATCAAGCCAGCTGGGGATTTTTTCATCAATCTGAAATCTAAGTCAGCTTAAGTTACTTTTTATCTGACTTTTCGTTGTACATTTCTTCAATTTCATCTTGGTATTTATCGTTAATCACTTTACGACGCAATTTCTGAGTCGGTGTTAATTCACCTTCATCCATCGAGAAAGCTTTTGGTAACAGTTTGAATTTCTTAACTTGCTCAAACTTCGCTAGCTCTTTTTGTAGGTCGTTTACGCGCTTCTCTAACATTTCTACCACTTGGTGGTGTTTGATCAACTCAACGCGGTCGTGATATTTGATGTTCAGTTCTTTTGCGTACTCTTCTAGCGAGTCGTAACACGGTACGATCAGCGCAGATACAAACTTACGTGTATCGGCAATCACAGCAATCTGCTCAATAAAGTGGTCTTTACCGATCGCACCTTCAACAACCTGAGGCGCAATGTACTTACCATTTGAGGTCTTCATCAGCTCTTTAATACGGTCAGTAATGAACAAGTTGCCATTTTCATCAATGTAACCTGCATCGCCCGTTTTCAAGAAACCATGTTCGTCGAAAGTCTTCTCGGTTTCTTCTGGCATTTTGTAGTAACCACGCATCACCATTGGACCACGCACTAAGATCTCGTTGTTTTCACCGATCTTAACTTGTGCGCCAGGCATTGCCATACCGATAGAGTCAGGACTAAAGCATTGGTCATCCCAACAAGAAACTGTTGCTGTTGTTTCTGTCATGCCGTAGCCAAGCTTTACGTTGATACCGATTGCGTGAAAGAAGCGACCAATCGTCTCATCCAACTTCGCACCGCCACATGGCATGAAGTTGATGCGACCACCCAGCAATGCGCGTAGCTTACTCAGAACCAGTTTATCCGCCAGAGCGTATGACTTACGCAGCATCAACGATGGCTTGCGATTTTCTTGATGACATGCCGCCATCTTCGCGCCCATGTTAACTGCCCACGTGAACATCACTTTACGGTGGATTGGAGCACGGGATACTTTCTCATGGATAGCAGAGAAAATTTTCTCATAGAAACGAGGTACCGCACTCATAACAGTAGGGCGCACTTCGCTTAGTGCATCACGCACTTGCATGGTGTCTTGTAGGTAGCAGTTAGTCGCGCCTTTGTAGAGCACATAGAACGTCCAAGCTCGCTCAAATACATGTGATAGCGGAAGGAAACACAAAGACACATCATCTTCCGTCAAACTTAAACGCTCATCGTGGCCTTCAAGCTGAGCCGAAATGTTAGCGTAATCCAACATTACGCCTTTTGGCTGTCCCGTGGTACCAGAGGTATAAATCAATGTAAGAAGATCTTCTTCTTGCGCCTGCTCTAAACGAGAAGTTAATTCGCTCTGATGACTATCGTCACCTTTAGCGATGAAATCATCCCACGTCATTGCAAACGAGTGTTCGCCAAGTTCAATGTCATTCGACATCGCGACAATCAGTTCTAGCTGCTGACATTCGCCAAAGATGCTGACGGCTGCGTCAAATTGAGGCTGCTCACCGACAAACAGTACTTTTACGTCTGCATTGTCGATGATGTAAGCAGACTGCGCTGCTGTGTTGGTTGGGTAGATAGGTACGGTTACGCCACGCAATTGCAGCGCTGCAAAATCAGCGATGGTCCATTGCGGCATATTGTTCGAGAAGATACCGATCTTATCTTGAACGCCCAATCCTTGAGCCAAAAGTGCAAGTGACAAAGCATCTACTTGCTGCCCAAACTGCTCCCAAGTAATACCCTGCCATGCATCACCCACTTTATGTTTGAGTGCAACACGAGTACCACCTTTCGCAATTTGTTCACGAATACGTTTAACGATATGAAAATCTAACTTGGCCATTCTCTACATTACCTTTTGGCTTGCAGGCGTAAGCTATTTGAGCGCACAAGTGTAACCTCGACGCCTAAAAACGCAACTGACCATTATCAAACTTATCATTATTAAGAGAGCACTATCACTAATGAGAGCATAGCAGGTCTTTAACTGTTGAAGGTTTAATCAACTTAAGTCGCTGTTTCGGTTATTAATTAGCAGAAATAAAAAGACCCCGAGAGACAGAGTACTCTCGGGGCCAAGGAATTGTAAAAATTGATGATTACAAATCCAGTCTGACCAGTTAGTCAGACGATAAATTAAGCTTGTTTAAGCGCAACCACTTCACCACAAGTGATCATTAGCTGGTCGCGTAGCCAGATGTGGCCTTTGTCTTTCTCGCTTGATTCATGCCAGCTTAGGTAACCGCTGATTTCTTTGTTTTCAAACGGGAAATCTAGGATTTGTAGTTGATCGCTGTTTACTGCGTTTTCAGCCATCCAACGTGGTGCAATCGTAACAAGTTCAGATTGGCTTACTACGTATAGCAGGTTGCTTAGGCTTGAACCTTCGTACGCAGCTTGGCAGTCAAGCTCACGGTACGCTTGCTCAGAGAAACTACGTTGGCCATGTACACGTGAAAGCTTCGCGTGTTTTTCGTTGATCAGTTGCTCAGCAGATACGCCACCTTGAATACGAGGGTGCGTCTTAGATGCAATCACAACTAACTCATCTTTGAAGATTTCAGTGCTTGAGAAACCTTGGTCATCGAAACGTGCATAGTCAATTACGAAGTCGATTTCTTGGTAGCGCATGCGTTCAGATAGAAGACGATCAAATTCCGCATCTAGGTGAAGCTGTACGCTTGGCGCTTGCTCGTTGACGTTCGCCATAATGCGAGGTGCAAAACGCATGTCACATGGGCTACAAATCGCTAGCTTAAATAGACGAGTTGAAGACTCTGGTTGGAATACTGAGCTTGGTAGTTCATTACGGATAAGTTGTAGTGCTTGGCGGATTGGACCAAACAGTTGACGAGCACGTTGAGTCGGCTGAATACCGCGACCCTGACGCATAAATAGCTCATCGTTGAACATCACTTTTAGACGTGCAACCGCATTACTTACTGCTGGTTGTGACATGCCTAGGTTGTGCGCTGCACGAGTAATGTTTTGCTCTTGCATCACAGCATCAAATACGGTCAATAGGTTTAAATCTACACCACGCAATGTGCTTTCCATACGGTAGCTAGCAATTGCGCTCATCGCGTCTTTTTTATCTAACATTGAGTGCGCCTCTTTGTAATCGTCAATTTGGTTCAATGAATTCTTAACGAATAGAATCTCTGTGCGCACAAACAACCGTGGCTGGATTCAGATCATTTTCAGGAATAGAACACCGAATTTGTATTATATTTATCGTCCGGATATTTCCGGCTTGAACTGTACTATCAACTAATCAATCAAGGTTTCGCAACTAGATTGATATTTAATCATTAAATTTTAGCCAATTAGGTATTTAATCTTTAATTATCATAACCTTAAGAAAAACATAAAAAAGTATAAAACGACTAAACCAGAGATTTCTGACAACCTATTTAGCACGTTAATGACATTCTACAAGGCTCACACAACTCATTTGCCCAACTTATTCTTTGCGGTCCACTTCAAAAACCAGCGTCAATACTTTGGTTCACAAAGTGCACAAATCAGTTAAAGAGGCAGCAAAATCACAGTGAATAGAAATGATATTGAGGGCATAAAAATTCAGCAGCTTCGCAAAGAAACTGCTGTTATTGAAAAGACAAATGAATGGGTTATATATTGGAGACGTAGCTAGGAAAATCAACTTGCTCCCACAGCTCTTCAGAGAGCTTCTCTGGTGTGTCCCACGCACCTTGCAAGACCCATGATGCGATGGCTTTCGCTACGTCTGGGTATTTGACGCTTTCAGCTTGCTGCTCTTTCAACCACTGACGAACAATTGAAATATCCAGACTCTCCATCGATGTGGCTAGACCAAGATCTTCTAATGTTGCAACATTGCTCTGCTGTTCAAATTGTCCAGCGAGTGGCTTGAGCAAAAGTTTTTTGCCCAATGACAACGCCTCCGATGGCAATTCAAACCCACCATTGGCAATCACACCACTGCAACGTTGAAGGTGATGCTGGAAGTTGGTGTGGCACAGCGGTCTCAGCTCGATATTCTCAATCCGCTCACACTCAATCACGTTAGGGTGATAGCAAACAAACGTCTGTTGGTTAAAATGAAACAGCAAATCACTGATGTCTTCTATCGATTCGAATGGCAAATACACTAAAACAAAGTCGTCGTTATCCATGGTGTTTTCTAACGTATGCACAATCGGAGGTAATATCGGTTGGTCGAAATGATACCAATGCAACCCTAAATGATGCTGCGAAGGAGCGAAATGCTCAATGACAGACTTATCGAACCAACTCGCGCCTTTCAGTGGTACTGGATAACGGAACGCATTTTGGTGACTGATGCCAATGCATGGTTTGTTTTGCTTACGAGCCGCCCAAGCTGAAACGGGCTCAAAATCATTGATAACCAAGTCATAGCGAGACAAATCCAGTTGCTGAACTTCTTTGAAAAACTGAATCAGATTGTTGCTCAATACCGTTTTGGCGTAATTTACCGAGCCTTTCTCTGTGATAAAAGTAAAACCTCGACACGTCTGATAATCACCGAATGCTTCCATCGAGAAATATTTCTCAGGCTCACGACCTGAAAATAGAAAATCAACCTGAACTTCATGCGCTTTAAATGCCTCACTCATCGCTCTCGCTCGAGCAATGTGACCATTTCCCGTTCCTTGAACACCGTACAGGATTTTCATTCATTAGCCTCCTACTATGGCCAAAGCAATAGAACCACAAAGGCCGCCTAACAAAGCGCCAATGATGATGTCAGTGAAAAAATGCACCCCGAGCAAAACGCGCGACGTGCCAATTAAGCTCGCCCACACAAAGGCGAAAGTTCCAAGCTCTGGGTAAAAATGATTGATGATGGTCGCCATCACAAAACCAGCAGCCGTGTGTCCAGAAGGTAAGCTGTAGCGATCTGAAGGGGTAATAAAAGCAGGAAGCATTGCGCTCAGTTCTTCGGGCCGACGTCGTTTAAAGCTGCTCTTTAACGTCCAATAAATCGGGAGCTCGATAGCAAATGCAATCAGACCAGCGAGTAAAAACCACTGCCCTTGCTGTTGATCTAAAAACCAGGCTAACAAACCAAGTACAACATAAAGGTGCCCATCTCCGCTGTGTGAGACCCCTTTACTGATGTTGGCGACCTGCTGATTAAAACGGTGCTGTAAGCACACACTAGAAAACGCCAAATCGAACTTAGCGATAGTGGCGATTGGCTGTGAAATTGTCTCTAAAGCTCGCATGTTACTTCCCTTTACTTTGACAATACCTTTGTATGAAAAGTAGGTGCTGAAAGTGACAGCTACATGACGAGAATTTGGACAATTGATGACAAATGATGTTTCAGAGAGAGAGGGGAAAAGCCTGAAGAGGCATAGGCTTCAGTGACACAATATTGGTATCACTGAAGATTCAAAATGGTAGGCGTTGCGAATTACGATCGATCCGAGCTCTCAGCTGGCGCATCGATATACCAGATTTTTCTCTGCTTGCGACAGGCTCGAAGCGAGCCTGTGGTGATATTGCCATTTTTGGTCAGTTCGTAACTGAGATCACGACAGGTGTAACTACCGAACAACTCGTTATCTTTTGGCTTATCTACCGATGAAGTTTCGTCACTTAACAGAGGGTTAGGTTTGATAGAAAGAATATCGCGATTCACGACATTGCTGCGAGCATAGTCTTTATGGACATAACCTCTGATCAGGCCTTTTTGTTCAACCAAAAACCAAGGTTCTCCTTCCACTTTGGCAATCGCGTTAAACACTTCACCTTTTGTTAGCTCCCCCAACTTCTCTCCATCTAAGCTAGGATTAGATCGCAAGTTAAGTGTGGTTTTCGAACGATAAGAGACATCCATAAACTCTAACGTTTTTGATGTGTCCACACCCTCAACGACGGGACGGCTGACTTCAGCCTCTTTCCATTGATTTGGCTGAACACGAATCTTCCACCATGTGTAAGTGTCCGGGTCTTTACCTTTAAACTTATCGCGGTTATCTGATTCCAATGCCACCAGCATTTGATTTAAAAAGGACTCGCGTCCATCTTCACTTAAATACTGATCCATTTGATGATTAATCACCATGACACTTTGGGCATGATCATTTCTCATCACAGAAGAAGCCGTTGCTTCAGCCGATCCAAACTGAAGCAGCTGACAGCCAGACAGAGAAAGTACCGCTATCGCCAGTGTCGAACGTCCGAGTTGTTTCGCGAAATCCATCAATCCTCAACCTATTTGCTTGTAAAATCCATCCATGCAACCGCTCTACTATAAAACGCTCTAATGGAATTAGGCTAATCAATTAACCCCTTTGTGTGATAGCTCGCAAAGCGTGCGGTATAAAACTTCTATCTCTATTACTCCTCTCATGATTAAGACTTGCTCGAATACAATTTTCCACGCACTAATAAGTGTGCAAAAAAAAGCGGCTACCAAAGTAACCGCTTTTCGACTCGTTAATGGTTGGTTGAAGTTCGGTTCCACACTTCTGTTGACCAGGTGTTATTGCTTCGCTCTCGCTGTACGATTCCCTTACTATCGTAGCTATCAACCTGTCGTTGCCATTCCGTCATCTCACCCAATTTTGTCCCTGCTTCATCAAAATACTCCGAAGTACTGTAGCTAAACTGCTGGCATACCTCCGCCTGATATTGCTGGCCGTCCACATCGTAATTAATCGTTTTCTTGCCCGCGTAGGTTTGGCTGTACATCACGTTACCAGTGCGCCAATCAACGAGCTGGTCGTCATCACTATCGCTGCCATACTGAGTGGAAGGATCATGGATTGAGAATTGACTGTACGTAACATTAGGAATTCGATAATAAGCATTTTCGCTCCACGCTAGTTGCTTAGTCGTTCGAGAACCCCATTTAATATCAACATCACTATTCGGCTCATACCCTTCTACGCCCAGCCAATCTCCGTTTTGACCACGATGGTAGTGCTCTTTAAACCAGGCGGTACTATCGAGTAAAATCGCAAACAGTTGCTCCAGACGAACATTCATGTCATTCCACTGATAGTTTTCATTCACTAACAGGTGCCACTCGTAATTCGCCTCCTGCTCAACATACTCATCAAACTCATTGAAGCGAGAGCGCTGCATTCGGTAGGTGTTGATATCGCCAACCTCAGCGACATATTCACCCTCTTCTAGAGAAGCCAAACATTGCTCGAAAGTGGCGAACTCACCTTCTGGGACTCTAGAGAGTATCGGGTCTTTACCATAAGCTTGATGATTGATGGTAAAGCCTTCCAATTGCTTGACGTAGTTACTCCATCCCCAAACAGGCGTCACTTTTGCCTCGTCAGCATACTCCATGTATGAACGTTCACTTTTCACCACCAGATTTTGGCTAGCGGTGTAGTTTGTCGTTGTCTCTGAAATATATACTGGCACAGGCTCGTTGCTGCCATCGTTGTCTACAAAGGCATAGTTGCCCTCATTCCCTGAAATACACACTTCAACGAGAGTGCCATCCACATTTAAAATGTCTTTTCCTTTGTAGAACAAAGTGGTGGCGTCTTGATTAAAAGTTGGAGACTCGACATCGGTGTTCCATTTATGGATACGAGTGTAATCAACAACTAGTGGAGTATTGAGTACCACGTCGTGCTCTTGCTGAATCGTAGGGACAAAACCCCACCAACGATAGTAGGTGTCATGTAAACCGTAATACATACCGCTTACCGCGTCGGTATACTCTAACTCTGCAATCGGATCCCATTCACTGACAGCACCACCAAAATCCGGTGTCACTTGGGTAACATGGAAAGTTCGATCCGACAGTAATCCATTAGGTAAGCCTGATTGCTGGCCAAGTAAGATTTCGGTTTGAGAAAACTGTTGGGTGTCACCATTGTTCATTTCTCGCTTAATGGAATAAAGCTTACTGTCTCGCCTTTCATCAATCCCCACTGTAGAGAACTGATTCTCAGGTAAAGAAGCAACACATTGCGCTAACGTATTCGGTATGTTGAGGGCTTCAAGTGGTTGGTTATCTTCAGCATCTAAGTAACCATCACCATCATCATCGTTGTCAGCATTGTTACCAATCCCATCTCCATCGGTATCCAGTGTTTCCGTCGGATCGTTTGGCAAGGCATCTGCATTATCGCCTACACCATCTTTATCACTGTCTTTCGATTCTGAGGCATCACTTGGGAAGGCATCATTGTTGTCACCAACACCGTCCTTATCGCTGTCTTTAGATTCTGATGCATCATTTGGGAAAGCGTCGCTGTTGTCGCCAACTCCGTCTTTGTCACTGTCTTTAGATTCTGTCGCATCAGTTGGGAACACATCGCTATTGTCACCAACGCCATCTTTATCGCTGTCTTTAGATTCTGATGCGTCAGTTGGGAAAGCATCACTATTGTTGCCGACACCGTCTTTATCGCTATCTTTAGATTCTGATGCATCAGTTGGGAAAACATCGCTATTGTCACCAACGCCATCTTTGTCACTGTCTTTAGACTCTAATGGATCATTTGGAAAGGCATCGTTATTGTCACCAACACCATCCGTGTCACTGTCTTTAGACTCTGAGGCATCATTTGGGAAGGCATCGCTGTTATCACCGACACCATCTTTATCGCTGTCTTTCGTTTCTGAGGGATCGTTAGGGAAAGCATCTGCATTATCGCCCACAGCGTCTTTGTCTGTATCTTTGCTCTCACTTGGGTCAAGAGGGAAAACGTCTTGATTATCCCCAACCTTATCACCGTCGGTGTCGTACCATTCAGTATCATCATTAGGAAAGGCATCAAGCGCATCAATAATAAGATCGCCATCGCTGTCATGAGTGGAAACGAGCATCAGCTCATTCGTTTCAGGATCTTTAATCACGATATGATCATCACCAGCATTCTCGACCAAAAGGTTCACTTGCTCAGAATCTGCGATAATGTTTTGGGCTTGTTCAAGCTCTTGAACGGAGGCAGGCATAGCACCAGAAGCAACTAAAGAGACCGCACTTTTTTGTACTTTCTTCGCCTCTTCTGTTTGGGATTCAATATAGTCAGAAACCACCGACGCTTCACTTACCCCAAGAGCTTGTGCAACCTCGCTTACTGCCTGCTGATAAGCATCCGCTTCACTAGCATTGGTAACGCCCATGCGCATTTTAGCTTCAACCAATGTCGTTAATGGCGTAACAACCTTGCCCTGATAAGCGACCATCAACAGATCTTCAGCAATGGGTTTACCATGATCTACGTCGATCGCGATACCTGCTTCAGCAAAGGTGATGAGTTGGTAGTCGTTAATGTCATCGATTTGAGTCAGATCCAGAGAAACCGCACCAGTTTCATCAGTGGTACCACTTACCTCTCCGTCTTCCAAAATGTAGTTAACGCTGTCTTTTCTTTCTAACCATACTTTTGCATTTTGAATGTAGCCATCTATCACCTTAACGGTTAACACATTGTCGATAACCGTTGGCTGATTGGAATCGTCACCACCACAAGCAGAGAGAACCAAAGCACTACTGATCGCCAATGCAACTCGGGATTTATAAAACATAACTCACCATCCTTGATTAATTTGCCCTCCATTTTAAATATCTCTCCGCCAGTCGTAATATATTCACCCAACTAATAACAAGAGCTCGATCGAAAAGAACTAAGAAATATTACGTAACTAAAACTCAGTAAAACAAACGGTTACATTTAGTATCAAAGCGCAATAAACACCTGCATTTAAAGCTATTATGAGACTAAAAAGTCGCACCCTCTGAGCAAAATAAAAACGATTCACGCTGCGAATAGCCGCCAACGCTTGAGTCCTCCTAAAAGCCATTAACAGAAATCCACTCATCCGATATGAATAAAAAATCGACTTTAGGGTTGACGTGTTCCATTGAGTGCGGTACTAATTTGTTAACTTAATTTTGTGGAATGCTTAACAACTATGTCAGCACGTTTTTCTATCCTGCTTAGCCTCCTCCTGATCGTGACCAATTCGCGCGGGTAGGCTGTGGAAGAAAAATAACCACACCAATTTCTAAGAAACCCGCATGCAAATGCGGGTTTTTTTATATCTAAATACCGGAAGTAAACGATTAAATTGCACGAAAAGTGCAGAAATCATGAAGGAAGCAAACATGAACGATCAGGTCATTATATTCGACACCACATTGCGTGATGGCGAACAAGCGTTGTCAGCAAGCTTGACGGTTAAAGAAAAACTGCAGATTGCCTATGCGCTGGAAAGGCTAGGCGTTGATGTTATCGAAGCGGGTTTTCCTGTTTCTTCTCCGGGTGATTTCGAATCCGTACAAACCATTGCAAAACACATCAAAAATAGCCGAGTTTGTGCCCTTTCGCGTGCCGTTGCGAAAGATATCGATGCTGCTGCTGAAGCGCTAAAAGTCGCGGACGCATTTCGAATCCACACTTTCATCTCAACTTCGACTGTTCACGTTCAAGACAAACTACGCCGTAGCTACGACGATGTTGTAGAAATGGGCGTAAAAGCCGTAAAACATGCGCGTAACTACACCGATGACGTTGAGTTTTCTTGCGAAGACGCAGGTCGTACGCCAATCGACAACCTGTGCCGCATGGTTGAAGCAGCCATCGATGCTGGCGCAAGCACCATCAACATTCCAGACACCGTTGGCTACACTGTGCCAAGTGAGTTCGGTGGCATCATTGAAACTCTATTCAACCGTGTACCAAACATCGACAAAGCGATCATCTCTGTTCACTGTCACGATGACTTGGGCATGTCGGTTGCTAACTCTATCGCCGCTGTTCAAGCGGGTGCTCGCCAAGTAGAAGGCACCATTAACGGTATCGGTGAGCGTGCGGGTAACTGTTCTCTTGAAGAAATCGCGATGATCCTAAAAACGCGCCAAGAATTCATGGGTGTGCATACGGGTCTAAAACACGACGAAATCCACCGTACCAGCAAGTTGGTGAGTCAACTATGTAACATGCCAATCCAGAGCAACAAAGCAATCGTTGGTGCTAACGCATTCAGCCACTCTTCCGGTATTCACCAAGATGGCATGCTAAAGAACAAAAACACTTACGAGATCATGACGCCTGAGTCGATTGGCCTTAAGAACCAAGCATTGAACCTAACCAGTCGCAGTGGCCGTGCTGCGGTTAAGAGCCACATGGACGCGATGGGCTACAAAGAAGAAGAGTACAACCTAGATGCGTTGTACGAAGACTTCTTGAAGCTTGCTGACCGCAAAGGTCAGGTGTTCGACTACGATCTAGAAGCACTAATGCACTTCTCGAACTTGCGTGAAGAAGACGACTTCTACAAGTTGAACTACCTAAGCGTGCAATCTGGCAGCGTAATGGCAACCACCAGCGTCAAAATGCAATGTGGCGATGAAGAAATGTGTGAAGCTGCCGTCGGTAATGGCCCAGTTGATGCGCTATACCAATGTATCTACCGCGTGACAGGTTACGAGATCGTCCTAGACAAGTTCGACCTAACGGCAAAAGGCGAAGGTGAAGATGGTCTTGGTCAAGCAGACATCATCGCTAACTACAAAGGTCGTAAGTACCACGGTACCGGTGTTTCTACCGATATCGTAGAAGCATCTGGCCAAGCGCTATTACACGTTATCAACAGCATTCATCGTGCCGATAAGATTGAAGAGATGAAGCAAAAGAGAATTGCGACGGTTTAATGATTAATTCATTGGAGCTTGAGCCTCACAACTCAGGCTCCAACCAAATTCGTTTTAGACAAACTCAAAAATTTAGAAAAATTAAAGGATTACCATGACAGACAAATCATACAAAATTGCCGTTTTACCAGGCGACGGCATCGGCCCAGAAGTAATGGCGCAAGCACACAAGGTGCTAGATGCAATCGAAAAGAAACACGGCATTGCGTTTGAGCGTGACGAGCACGATGTAGGTGGTATCGCGATTGATAATCACGGTTGCCCACTTCCAGAAAGCACAGTAAAAGCGTGTGAAGAGTCTGATGCAGTCCTATTCGGCTCAGTTGGCGGTCCTAAGTGGGAACACTTGCCACCAAATGACCAACCTGAACGCGGTGCCCTACTACCACTACGCAAGCACTTCCAACTGTTCTGTAACCTACGCCCAGCGCAAATTCACTCAGGTCTTGAAGCTTTCTCACCACTGCGTGCAGACATCTCCGGTCGTGGTTTTGATATCGTTGTTGTTCGTGAACTGACGGGCGGCATCTACTTCGGCCAACCAAAAGGTCGTGAAGGTGAAGGTCCAACAGAGAAAGCGTTCGACACTGAGGTGTACCACCGCTACGAAATCGAACGTATTGCAAAAATCGCTTTTGAGTCTGCTCGTCTACGTCGCAAGAAAGTGTGCTCAATCGACAAAGCGAACGTTCTACAAAGCTCAATCCTATGGCGTGAAGTGGTCGAAGAAATCGCAAAAGACTACCCAGATGTTGAGCTGTCACACATGTACATTGATAACGCAACCATGCAGCTTATCAAAGACCCAGCACAGTTCGACGTAATGCTATGTTCAAACATCTTCGGCGACATCATTTCTGATGAGTGCGCGATGATCACTGGCTCTATGGGTATGTTGCCATCAGCGAGCCTAAACGAAAGCAAATTCGGTCTGTACGAGCCAGCAGGCGGCAGTGCGCCAGATATCGCAGGTAAGAACATCGCTAACCCAGTGGCACAAATCCTATCTGCTGCACTGATGCTGCGTTACAGCCTAGGTGAAGAAACGGCGGCACAAGACATCGAAACGGCCGTTTCAAAAGCACTATCTGCGGGTGAGCTAACGGGTGACCTTGCTGGTGACAACCCAGCACTTTCGACGTCTGAGATGGGCGATAAGATCGCTGAGTACATCTTAAACTCTTAATACAAAACAGATTCATAATAAATACTAAATCCTCGGTCAACCAATGGCTTTCCTCCAAGTCATTGGTGCAATAGCAAGGCAGCAAGCCCATTTATCTTAAGGCGTTTAGTTCGCTAAATAACTGGATAAATGGGTGTCGCTAACGCAGTTATTGCGGCAAAGGCAACGAGGAAAGGAAGCAAACAATGGGCAAAACACTATACGAAAAAGTCTACGACGCACACGTTGCCGTCGCAGCAGAAGGGGAAAACCCAATCTTGTACATCGACCGTCATTTGGTACATGAAGTGACGTCTCCGCAAGCATTTGACGGCTTGCGTGAAAAAGGTCGTAAAGTGCGTCAGGTCAGCAAAACTTTTGCGACTATGGACCACAACGTTTCGACAACCACCAAAGACATCAACGCATCCGGTGAGATGGCTCGTATCCAGATGGAAACGCTATCGAAAAACTGTGAAGAGTTTGGCGTTACGCTTTACGACATCAACCACAAATACCAAGGCATTGTGCACGTCATGGGCCCAGAGCTTGGTATTACCCTGCCGGGCATGACCATTGTTTGTGGCGACTCGCACACTGCTACACACGGTGCATTCGGCTCTCTCGCTTTTGGTATTGGTACATCTGAAGTTGAGCACGTATTAGCAACTCAAACGCTAAAACAAGCCCGCGCTAAAACGATGAAGATTGAAGTGAAAGGCAAAGTAACTCCTGGTATCACCGCTAAAGACATCGTACTTGCGATCATCGGTGAAACCACAGCTGCTGGCGGAACAGGCTACGTGGTTGAATTCTGCGGTGAAGCGATCACAGACCTTTCAATGGAAGGCCGTATGACCGTGTGTAACATGGCGATTGAGCTAGGTGCTAAAGCCGGTCTAATTGCGCCAGATGAAACCACATTCGAGTACATCAAAGGCCGCAAATTCTCACCTCAAGGTGCCGATTTTGATGCAGCAGTAGAATACTGGAAGACATTGAAAACGGACGATGATGCCCAGTTTGATGCAGTTGTGACGCTAAACGCAGCAGACATTAAGCCACAAGTCACTTGGGGAACTAACCCAGGCCAAGTGATCGCGGTAGATCAACCGATCCCAGCACCAGAAAGCTTTACCGACCCAGTAGAGAAAGCTTCTGCTGAAAAAGCACTGGCATACATGGGCCTAGAAGCAGGCAAAGCACTTTCTGATTACAACGTCGATAAAGTCTTCGTTGGTTCTTGTACTAACTCACGTATCGAAGACATGCGCGCAGCCGCTGAAGTAGCGAAAGGTCGCAAAGTCGCGTCTCACGTTCAAGCGCTAATCGTTCCTGGCTCTGAGCAAGTAAAAGCGCAAGCAGAAGCGGAAGGCTTGGACGTTATCTTTAAAGAAGCGGGCTTTGAGTGGCGCCTACCGGGTTGTTCGATGTGTCTAGCAATGAACAACGACCGTTTGGGGCCTCATGAGCGCTGTGCGTCTACTTCAAACCGTAACTTTGAAGGTCGCCAAGGCCGTGATGGCCGTACCCACTTGGTTAGCCCTGCGATGGCAGCGGCAGCGGCAATTGCTGGTCACTTTGTTGATATTCGTGAGTTGGATTAGGTTAAGGAGAGAACAGATGTCAGGTTTTAAACAACACACAGGCTTAGTTGTTCCTCTAGATGCAGCGAACGTAGATACTGATGCCATCATTCCAAAACAGTTCCTACAAAAGGTATCTCGCCTAGGGTTTGGTAAGCACCTATTCCATGACTGGCGATTCCTAGATGATGCTGGCGAACAACCGAACCCAGAGTTCGTGATGAACGCTCCTCGCTACAAAGGCGCTTCTATCCTGCTAGCGCGTGAAAACTTCGGCTGTGGTTCATCTCGTGAACACGCACCGTGGGCACTAGCGGATTACGGCATCAAAGCGATGATTGCACCAAGCTTTGCCGATATTTTTTACGGTAACTCGATCAACAACCAAATGGTGCCAGTTCGTTTGACTGAGCAAGAAGTGGATGAAATCTTCCAGTTTGTTGAGGCTAACGAAGGCGCAGAAGTGGAAGTGG
Source organism: Vibrio sp. 10N.222.52.B12 (assembly GCF_002875385.1). Lineage (NCBI taxonomy): Bacteria > Pseudomonadati > Pseudomonadota > Gammaproteobacteria > Vibrionales > Vibrionaceae > Vibrio > Vibrio sp. 10N.222.52.B12. The sequence continues at coordinate 57,938 of NZ_MDAW01000121.1, forward strand.
ACCTAGAAGCGAATGTGGTTCGTGCCAACGGCAAAGAATATGGTTTTGAAATCGATTCGTTCCGTCGTCACTGCTTACTAAACGGTTTGGACAACATTGGTTTAACCCTTCAACACGAAGATAAGATTGCCGAGTACGAAGCGAAGATCCCGAGCTTCTTAAGCTAATTAAAATCGCAATTTAAACAAATAAAAGGTTGGCTTATGCCAGCCTTTTTTCTTTTATTTTCATTGCCTCAAGAAAGAAACTTCGCCTTATGCAGGTCTACAATATCAATAAGGTTTTAACCCAAAGGTATCTCTATGAAGCGTCTGTTATTGCTCTTGTGTGCTCTCGTTTCTTTCTCAACATTTTCCGCACCTAAATCGGATTTGTGGCCGTATTGGAAACAATCGAATCAAGCTAGCCAAACCAAGATTTCTCATCAAGAGTGGCAACAACTGCTTGATAGTTATTTAGTTAAGCAAGGTGAGAATACTTTGTTTCGCTATAGCAAAGTCACGACCTCCGACAAAGCGAAGTTAAAGCAGTACATCCAAAGGCTTGCAAAACTCGACCCTCTACAGTACAACCAAGCGGAGCAATACGCCTACTGGGTAAACCTTTACAACGCCATCACTGTCGACTTAATCCTAGATAACTATCCTGTCGAGTCGATTACCAAACTTGGTGGGCTATTTAGCTTTGGCCCTTGGGGGGATGATGTGGTCGTGGTCAATGGGAAGGATCTGACTTTAAACGATATTGAGCATCGTATTTTGCGCCCGATTTGGAATGACCCAAGAACCCATTACGCGGTTAACTGTGCCAGCTTAGGATGCCCTAACCTGCAGCCTCATGCATTCACCGCTGAAAACACACAAGCTCTACTGGATAGTGCCGCTAAAACATTTATCAACAGCAGCAAAGGCGTATCTATCCTAGGTAACACGGTACAGCTGTCTTCTATTTATGATTGGTTTGCAACGGACTTTGGTGGAGAAAAACAAATCTTCAAACACATTGCAAAGTACGCACCGCAATACAAAAACTTCTCTGGCAAAGTGAAATACGAATACGATTGGACCTTAAATCAAGCTAACTAAAGAAGTTACTGATAGGCTAATACGCTTTGGGCTTCCCATAACCGAAAAGCAAAAGGACACCAGTAAACCAAACGCTGAGTATAAGAACGAGAAAAGGGCACTGAGTGCCCTTTTTGTTTTTGAAGCTTGATAGAAAACGTCCGACTACTTAAAACCTTTCACTTTCTTTATCAGATCGTAAGCATTTTGAATTTCTTGCGATTTTTCTTTTGCGACGTTCATCATCTCAGGTGGTAAGCCCTTCGCCATCAACTTATCTGGGTGATGCTCATTCATCAACTTGCGGTAAGCACGCTTCACCGTTTTACTGTCCGCATCTGAGTTAACATCCAAAATCTTGTAGGCATCAGCCAACTGATCCGCTTGTGAAGCTTGTTGCCAACCAGCTGATTGGTATTGTCCCTGCTGCTGGCCATGGAAACCACCTTGGCTTTGAAAACGAAACGCGGCTTCTTGCATGTGCAGGCGACGCTCTAATTGCTCTGAAGAGAAACCTAAACCGCGGGCAATTTTATGCAGGACATTACGTTCACTCGGATGAATCGAGCCATCAGCAAACGCAGCAGAGATCTGAAGCTCCAAGAAAAATTGCAATAAATCAAAACGCCCTGCTGAAGAGATTTTCACGCGAACCAATACATCTTCAAGCGGAAAATCACTCTCTTTACCATCACGGAACGCTTCTTGTGCCGCACGACGTTGCTCGCCATGTAAACTCATACGGTCCATCATCGCAGACGCTAGTTGAATCTCTTCTTTGGTGACTTGACCTTTGGCTTTAGCCACATGTCCCATAACTGCGAATGCAGCTTTAAAAAATTCTTCCTGACGTTGAGCCTGGCTAGGACCTTTACCAAAGCCCCCCGTCGAAAAACCCGCTTGGCTTAAACGACGTGCTTTATCGAATTGATGACCGATAAATAGACCAAACAATAAACCGAATGGGCCACCGAGTAACAAGCCAAAAAAGGCACCCAAGATTTTGCCAAAAATATGCATTATGTGTTCTCTATCAATGAATTTTTATCGACGACGGCGGTCTTATAGTGCCGGACGCAACGATTTCCTTTATGATAATGGAATTAGTTTTATTACGGTCAGGCTATTTCGCCTGCTTATCTTTGCAGCTATTTTATATTGGCATTATGCCACAGCGAATCCATGCTCTGGGATAATTGCAAACTATAGTTGATTCATTTGGCTATATAGCGAGGGTACAACAAGCCCTATAGCCATCGAGTAGTAGTGACACAGGAAAGTTCAATTCAATGCAACATTTCTCCCGCACATGTTTAGCGGCCTCTATCAGCACCGCCTTGTTTGTACCCACCACTCAAGCTGAAGCGAATATCCATGATAGTGTGCAGGAAATGCCCACCACAGATCAATGTTTGGTCGAGACAAGTGGTGAGGAGAACGCGCTTAATTCCCCAGTGGTTGTTCAAGCTGATAGTCTACAAGCCATCAATGGCGATAAGGCTCAGTACTCTGGCAACGTAGAAGTTACGCAAGGTCCAAAGAAAATCACCGCCGATAGCGTAACGCTTCATCAACAAGATAACGTGGTCGTGGCAGAAGGCAATGTAACCTTCAATGACGGTCAGGTTAAAGCACGTTCAGATCGTGTTACCAACGACATCAATCAAGATACGTTTTCGCTTGAAAACACCAACTACCAGTTCTTGTGCCAACAAGGTCGCGGTACCGCTGCGTACATCGCCCGTACTGGCCAGTCAGTGTACGAACTTGAAGATGGTTCGATTACCTCTTGTCCTCAAGGTGACAACTCTTGGCGCTTAGTGGCTTCGGGCATCGATGTTGATCAAGATGAAGAAACGGCAACGTTACATCACCCACGTTTTGAGATCATGGACGTCCCTGTTTTCTACGTGCCGTACATGACGATGCCAATTGGTGACACGCGTAAAACGGGCTTCCTATTCCCATCCATGTCATACGGCTCTAGCGACGGTATGGAAGTTGAACTTCCTTTCTACTGGAATATCGCGCCGCAATACGACATGACACTTACTCCGCTCTACATGCAGAAACGTGGCACCAAGCTTGACTCTGATTTCCGTTACCTAACCGAAGGTTGGGGTGAAGGTGAAATCAAAGGCGAGTACATGAGCAGCGACAAACGCTACGAGGACGAATCTCGTTGGGGTTACCAATTCAAACACGATGGCATCATCAACAAACAGTGGGTGGTCAGTGTTGATTACTCAAAAGTGAGTGACATCGACTACTTCCGTGACCTGGATTCTGACATTGGTAACCGAGAAGACGGCCAATTGCTTCAAGAAGGCGAAGTACAGTACCGTTCAGACTTCTGGGACGCCTCTTTGTCTGTCCGAGATTTCCAAATTCTTCTGAAAGATGACAACCAGCCATACCGTCTATTGCCGCAACTGGACTTGAACTACTACACCCCACTTTTGGGTAACTACGTCAACTTTGACGTGAAGAGCCAGATCAGTCGTTTTGACACTGACGATACGGCGAAGCCTGACGCGACTCGTGTGCACGTAGAACCAGGCCTCACGATTCCGTTATCAAACTCTTGGGCGACATGGACCACAGAAGCTCGCGTATTATCGACGTACTACTCTCAGGATTTAGAAGGGCTAACTGATACAGCCTTGCGTAATACCTTGGACGAAAGTGTGTCACGTGTAATTCCTGAATTGCGTACTCATGCTCGTGTATATCTAGAACGCGATACCAGTTGGATTGCGGGTTACACGCAAACTTTGGAACCACAACTGCAGTATTTGTATGTTCCGGAAGAAGATCAAAGCAACATCTACAACTATGATACAACTTTGCTGCAAACCGATTACTACGGTCTATTCCGCAGTCGTAAATACAGTGGTATCGATAAAATCGCGTCAGCAAACCAGTTAAGCTACGGTGCAAGTACGCGTTTCTTTGATGATGATTACAAAGAACGTCTTAACGTTTCGTTTGGTCAGATCTACTACTTCGATAAGAAAACCAAGATCAGCAATAATCCGAGCCTACCGGATGAGACCTCAAACTACTCATCATGGGCGGTTGAAACTGATTTCAACTACAACGATTACTTGTTCTATCACGGTGGTATCCAGTATGACATCGACCTGAGCTCGATGCAGTTGGCGAACAGCACTCTGGAATACCAATTTAACGGTGGCTTCATTCAAGGTAACTACCGTTACGTTACTCGTGAATACATTGAAGATACGATCATTCTCGAAAACCTCGACACAATCACTCGTAAAGGTATTTCACAAGCAGGTATCGTAGCCGCGTATGAATTCAACCCGAGTTGGTCGGCAAGCGGCCAGTACTACTACGACTTAAACGAAAACATCGATATGGAATGGCTTGCCAGCCTCCGCTACCAATCAGATTGTTGGTACTTCGGTCTAACTTACTCAAACCAATTATTGGGCTGGGATGACAAAGCAATCGGAAGCGACGGTGCTTCTCCAGAATACGAAAACAACATCAGCGTTAACTTCGGTATTCAAGGCTTTGCCACCAATCAACGTGCGATTACCGCAGAAAAAGAACTTGATGGTTCGGACAACGCGATCAAATACGGTCGTCCATTCTATTTGAACAATTAATCGAATTGAGCGTCTTAACTACTAGTAAGACGCTCAACTCTATAATACTGACGGAATTTTAAATGAAAATTTGGAAATCAATCATCTTCACAACCCTATTCTCTTTAGGTGTTAATGCTGCACCTGTAGAGCTTGATCAGGTTGCTGTTATCGTCAACGACGGTGTGATTTTACAAAGCGACATCAACACTGCAATGAAAACACTTCAAGCTAATGCTCGTCAGAGCGGTAAGAGCTTACCTTCAGCAAGCGTGTTGAAAGACCAAGTGGTTGAGAAACTGATCATTGATACGCTTCAAGGTCAAGAGGCTGAACGTATCGGCGTACGAATTGATGACAACCGCTTGAATCAAGCGATTGCAGAAATCGCTCGTAACAACAACCAAAGCGTTGAGCAACTTGCCGCCTCTGTCCAAGCTGAAGGGTTAAGCTACTCTGAATTCCGCGAACAAATTCGTAAAGAGATCGCCGCGTCTGAAGCTCGTAATGCGCTTGTACGTCGTCGTATCAACATTCTCCCAGCGGAAGTCGATAGCCTAGCAGAACAACTTGCAACAGAAACCAATGCAACCGTTCAATACAAAATCGGTCATATCCAATTGCGTTTCTCTGACGATAAAGACAAGTCAGAAGTCGAAGCAGAAGCGAATGCATTAGTGAAAAAATTGAAAGATGGTGCGGATTTCTCGCAAATGGCCTACACCTACTCAAAAGGTCCAAAAGCCTTGCAAGGTGGTGATTGGGGTTGGATGCGTAAAGAAGAAATGCCAACTATCTTCGCAGACCAAATCAAAATGCAAAACAAAGGCAGCATCATTGGTCCATTCCGCAGCGGTATTGGCTTCCACATCCTAAAAGTAGAAGATGTAAAAGGCCTAGAAACAGTCGCGGTCACAGAAGTCAATGCTCGACATATTCTGATCAAACCGACCGTTATCCTAAGCGATGATGGTGCGAAGAAGCAGCTAAATGAATTCATTCGTCGCATTAAAGCGGGTGAAGCAACCTTTGCTCAATTGGCAACACAATACAGCCAAGATCCAGGTTCTGCAGCACAAGACGGTGAACTGGGCTACCAAACACCAGACCTATACGTACCAGAATTTAAACACCAAGTTGAAACATTGCCTGTAGGCTCAATCAGTGAACCATTCAAAACTGTACACGGCTGGCACATTGTTGAAGTTTTAGACCGTCGTCAAGTTGACCGCACTGACTCAGCAATGAAAAACAAAGCCTACCGCATTCTTTTCAACCGTAAGTTTAACGAAGAAGCAGGCGCATGGATGCAAGAACTACGAGCAAGCGCGTTTGTTGAAATCGTGGATAACAATGATGGCAACTAATTCGATTCGAAGAATCGTCGTAACCGCAGGGGAACCTGCGGGGATCGGCCCTGATTTGGTGCTGGCCTTATCAAAGGAAGACTGGGCGCACCAAATCGTCGTTTGTGCAGACAAGAATGTCTTAGCAGAAAGAGCTAAACAGCTCGGCATAGACGTTCAACTGTTTGATTACAATCCAGAAGAAGCACCAAAAGCGCAACAAGCTGGCACATTAATCGTAGACCACATTGAAATCGCTGAAACCGCGGTTGCAGGTCAACTTAATGAAGCCAACGGCCACTACGTATTAAAAACGTTAGAAAGAGCCGCTTTGGGCTGTATGAATGATGAATTTGATGCTATTGTCACCGGCCCTGTACATAAGGGGGTGATAAATCGCTCAGGTGTTGCATTCAGTGGTCACACTGAATTCTTTGCTGAAAAGTCCAATACACCATTGGTCGTGATGATGTTAGCGACTGAAGGACTGCGAGTGGCACTCGTCACCACGCATATTCCTCTGGCTTACGTATCAAAAGCCGTTACGGAAGAGCGATTAGAAAAAATCATCGATATTCTTCATAAAGATCTTGTAGAAAAATTTGCCATCTCGCAACCAAACATCTATGTTTGCGGGCTAAATCCACATGCGGGAGAAGATGGCTGTTTAGGTCGCGAAGAGATCGAAACCATCACTCCGACATTGGAAAAGATTCGACAAGAAAAAGGAATCAATCTGATTGGCCCTTTGCCGGCAGATACCATTTTCAATGAAAAGTATTTAAACGATGCTGATGCTGTTTTAGGTATGTACCACGATCAAGTGTTGCCTGTATTAAAATACAAAGGCTTTGGTCGTTCAGTAAACATTACACTTGGTCTACCATTTATAAGAACCTCGGTGGATCACGGTACTGCATTAGAACTGGCAGGGACAGGTCAAGCGGATACAGGGAGCTTCCGAACAGCGCTCACGCATGCGATAGAATTGGTAGAGAAGAAACAATGAGAAATGATGTCCATTTAGGACACAAAGCGCGTAAACGTTTTGGTCAAAACTTCCTGAACGATCCATACATTATTGACGGTATCGTATCATCAATTAACCCAAGACCTGGCCAGAACCTTGTTGAGATCGGTCCAGGCCTTGGTGCAATTACAGAACCTGTGGGTCGCGAAGTCGACAAGTTCACGGTTATTGAACTCGACCGAGATCTAGCAGAACGTCTACGCAACCATCCAGAATTAGCTGACAAACTGACTATTCATGAGGGCGATGCTATGCGCTTTGACTTCACGCAGTTAGTGAAGCCAAACAACAAGCTACGTATCTTCGGTAACTTGCCATACAACATCTCGACACCATTGATGTTCCACCTATTTGAATTCCATAAAGACATTCAAGACATGCACTTTATGCTTCAAAAAGAAGTGGTAAACCGTTTAGCCGCAGGCCCAGGCAGCAAGGCTTACGGCCGCCTAACGGTAATGGCTCAGTACTACTGTAAAGTTGTACCTGTTCTAGAAGTACCACCAACAGCGTTTGTACCGCCACCGAAAGTTGATTCAGCAGTCGTACGCTTAGTGCCTTACGAAGTCCTTCCGCACCCTGCGAAAGATTTGCGTTTGTTGGAGCGCGTATGTCGCGAAGGCTTTAACCAGCGTCGTAAGACCGTTCGTAACTGCTACAAGTCGCTATTGAGTACAGAAGTATTGGAAGAGTTGGGCGTAAACCCAAGTATGCGTCCAGAAAACCTAACGCTACAACAGTTTGTCGCCATGGCGAACTGGCTTGCGGATAACCCGCAGCACCAATAACTCAAACGATGAGCCAAACCCTTCGCGGTTTGGCTTATTATTATTGAGATAATCCGTTTTTCGAGGAGTGCACATGGACGTCATTCAACCTTGCATCAAGATTCAAGTTCACACCAAATACATTGAAGAACAGTCCAACCCAGAACTGCAACGTTTTATTTTCGCCTACGTCATCACCATCAAAAACCTCAGCCAACAAACCGTACAATTACTCAGTCGTCGCTGGTTAATTACGGATTCAAATGGCAAACAAATGACGGTAGAAGGCGAAGGTGTTGTCGGACAACAGCCCTTTATTCCTAGCAATGATGAATACACCTACAGTAGCGGTACTGCATTAGAAACTCCAGTAGGTGTCATGCAAGGACACTACATGATGTTGGATGAGAAGGGACAAGAGTTTCTCACCGAAATAGACCCTTTCCGACTTGCTGTTCCCAATGTCCTAAATTAATCAGGAGAGTCAGTGGCTACCTACATCGTTGGTGACATTCAAGGCTGTTTCGATGAACTGCAACAGTTACTAGAACACGTTAATTTCTCAACTCAACACGATCAACTTTGGCTTGCTGGTGACCTGGTGGCAAGAGGGCCGAAGTCATTAGAAACACTGCGCTTTGTTAAATCCCTTGGCGACAGCGCTAAAGTTGTCCTCGGCAATCACGATCTGCACCTAATGGCGGTTTCTAAAGGCTTAAAGAAGGTGAAGGACAAAGATAAAACCGCACCTATCTTTTCCGCACCAGATAAAGATGATCTACTCACTTGGTTAGCACAGCAACCACTCATGGCGGAACACGATGAGTTCGTTATGTGTCATGCGGGCATCTCACCTTTATGGGATCTACAGACGGCTCGAGCATGTGCACGTGAGGTCGAGGCGATAATTCAGAGTGAGCAACTGCATTGGTTACTGGAAAATATGTACAGCAACCAACCTGATCTTTGGGAGGAATCTCTATCAGGCTTAGATCGCTATCGCTATACCATCAATGCATTTACCCGTATGCGCTTTTGCTTTCCCGATGGCCGCTTGGATATGGACTGTAAACTTCCACCACAAGAAGTTTCAGAAGATGAGCTTGTTCCTTGGTTTAAACTGCCACAACGTGTGCCTTTAGAAAAAGCGGTCTTATTTGGTCACTGGGCAGCACTGCAAGGCTACATTGAAGAGAGCATTATTGGCCTTGATACGGGCTGTGTTTGGGGTGGCTCATTAACTATGATTCGCTGGGAAGATAAGCAAGTTTTCACCCAAGAAGCACTCAGTTAACAATTCGAATTAGCGGACTAGAAAACAAAAAGCACCGTATTGACGGTGCTTCTCTTATTCTAGCTGGTTACTTTTCTAGAACGGTGAAACGCATGTTATACGCATTTTTTTCATCCGCTTGATACGCTTCAGAGTATGTTTCTTTAAACTCATTCCCCCAATCTGGGAACTGAGTATCACCCTCGATTTCAGCTTCAATATGAGTGACATATAGCTTATTTGCTATTGCCAAGCATGCAGCGTAAATCGCGCCACCACCAATGATCATCACTTCTTCACTGTCACCAGCAACCTCAAGCGCCTGCTCAATCGACGTAACAGTCGTGACACCTTCAATGGAAAGTGAAGTATCACGGCTGATGACAATATTCAAACGGCCAGGTAAAGGACGTCCGATTGATTCATAAGTTTTACGTCCCATCACAACAGGCTTACCCATTGTACAACGCTTAAACCATGCAAAGTCTGCCGGAAGATGCCAAGGCATCTGGTTGTCTTTACCGATGATACGGTTGTCTGCCATCGCGGCAATCATGCTGATGATCATATTGGGTCCTTATACTATGGGTCTGCGGCGATAGAATAACAGCCCCGGAACCGCCAAGCCAACCGCTAAGCCTGCAATAATAAACATCGCCTTAAGAAAGTTCTCCATACATGTCGCAATTAACTCTGGCGAATAACCCAAGTGGTTTATCTCCACCATGGCAATCATGGCTTTAAAGGCAAATACACCGGGCACCATTGGGATCAAAGCTGCAACAGTAAAAACTTTGGGATGAGCAAGAAAACGATGCGACCAATGTACGCCGATTAAGCCAACAAGGGTCGCAGCAAAAAAGCTCGCCCACTCAATCGGCAAGCCAAAGTGCATCATCAAATAGCGACTGCCATGACCAATCGCACCACCTACGGCACAATAAACTAAAGCGCGCTGTGGCACGTTAAACACCATGGCAAAACCCACTGCAGGAATCGCCGCAAAAAACATATCATTCAGCAGGCCAAGTGCGAGTTCAAATACACTCATTAGCTCATCCACCCCCAAATACCGGTGACTTCCATCGCTGCTACGATGCCAAGTGAAGTTGCTAATGTCAGTAGACTTGCCATGGTAAATCTCGCGATGCCCATATTGATGTGGCCTTTAAGCATGTCTGCAACGGAGTTAATCAGAGGGAAGCCCGGTACTAACATCAGGACCGAAGATGCCATTGCTACCGTAGGTAAATTACCAATTTCAAAGATCACGGCTTGAGCGGAAATCAGCGTTGTGACGAATGCTGTGGCGGCGAAATTAAGTAGAGGATTAAAATGTCGATGCCCAATCTCTTGTCTGACGATCATACCACCAGCAGAGGCGAGGAACGTCATGCCGAAGACTCCCCAATCTCCTCCAGCTAGATGACTAAAGGCAGCACAAGAAAGACCAATCATAAACACGACTAACCAGCGGTTATAGCGCTCTGGGCTGATGGTATTGAGTTTCTTCTGTGCCATTTTCACATCGAGTAAACCGCGCTCCATCATGATACAGATACGCTGAATTTGCGTAATGACACGCATGTTAATTCCACGATCGGCACAGCTTCTTGTGGTAGTAATGCAATGATCGTCCATCACCGTTGTGACCACCAAGGCATTGGCAGACAGTGCAACAGCAACATCGCTAACGCCACTCGCAAACCCAATGCGCTGCATAATATCGCTCACCAGCGTACTTTCTGCACCGTGTGCTAATAACATTTGCCCGGCTTGAGCCACGAGCCGAGAAATGGCTCTTTGATTGGACGCCACCATAGCTTCTTCAGGCGGCATAGCTTCCGATGTCATAAATACTTCCTAAGTCCATTTATACCCAAGTAACCTCCCCCTTGGGAGGGTGTCATTGACCCCGCTCTGAATCCTACATCTTGAAGTCACTTGGGTATATTTTATTATTGTGCCGTAAAACACATCGTCTAAACATGATTTAGATACAAAAAAAGCCGCAATATACATTGCGGCTTAATGAAATAACTAGCGATTAGTCACGGACGTAAACAACGTGACCGTCGTCTTCTTCATCGTCCCAGTCATCCCAATCGTCGTCATCTTCTTCAGTGATCACATCTTTACCAGCGATGGCATCTTTATGGTAATCATCCCACATGAAGTTCACTTTATCTTCTTCAGCAACTTCTTCCTCTTCACGAGGTAGGTTTTCCATAAAGTCAGCTAGCTTGTAGCAAAGCTCTTTAGTGCCGTTACGGTTGATTGCTGAGATCTTAAAGAACTCATCTTCCCAACCAAGCGCATCCAAGATCTCTTGGATCTTTTCATTCGCTTCTTCTTCCGGCATAAGATCAGTCTTGTTGAAGACTAACCAACGAGGTTTACCAGCAAGTTTTTCACTGTACTGCTCTAGCTCATCAATGATGGTTAGGGCATTTTGAATTGGGTCTGACTGATCGATCGGCATGATATCAATCATGTGCAGTAATACACGGCAACGCTCTAGGTGCTTAAGGAAGCGAATACCTAGACCAGCACCGTCAGCGGCACCTTCGATTAGACCAGGAATATCAGCAACTACAAAGCTTTTCTCAGGTACGACACTCACTACACCCAAGCTTGGGATTAGCGTAGTAAATGGGTAATCTGCTACTTTTGGTTTTGCTGCTGATACTGCGCGGATAAAGGTTGATTTACCTGCGTTAGGTAGACCAAGCATACCAACATCAGCCAATAGCAATAGCTCTAGACGGATTTCACGAATTTCACCTTTAGTACCTAGCGTTCTCTGACGAGGAGCGCGGTTTACTGAAGATTTAAAACGCGTGTTACCAAGACCGTGCCAGCCGCCTTTCGCGACCATCACTTTCTTGCCGTGTTCAGCAACTTCTGCAACGATTTCATTAGTGTGGATATCAACTGCGCGCGTACCTACAGGAACACGCATTGTGATGTCTTTACCACGTTTACCCGTACAGTTACCACCACGACCATTTTCACCGCGTTCTGCTTCGTAAAAGCGTTGGAAACGGTAATCGATCAGGGTATTTAGGTTTTCATCGGCTTGGATGTATACATCACCGCCATCACCACCATCGCCGCCATCAGGGCCGCCTTTAGTGATGAATTTTTCACGCCAGAAACTTACAACGCCGCTACCGCCGTCACCAGCCTGAACTTTTACTACCGCTTCATCTACGAACTTCATCTTTTACTCCGACTACTTCGTGCGTGGATTTAATCTGACTTATCATCAAACAATTTTAGCAGATGACAGATCTAAGCACCCTGAACCTACCAACAAGGTAAAAACGAGAAACTTGAATATGTCGACTGCTACAAATAAAAAACCCCGCCGAATCGGCAGGGCTTTTGAATTCAGCTTTAAAGCTTAAATAATTAACCTAAAAGGTAAATTACTCAGCTTCGATGCTTACAAACTTACGGTTTTTAGGACCTTTAACCTCGAACTTCACTTTACCTTCAGTAAGAGCGAATAGAGTGTGGTCTTTACCGATACCTACGTTGTTACCAGCGTGGAACTTAGTACCACGTTGACGTACGATGATGTTACCTGCAAGAACAGACTCACCACCGAAACGCTTAACACCAAGGCGTTTGCTTTCTGAATCGCGGCCGTTACGAGTAGAACCACCAGCTTTTTTGTGTGCCATTGTTAAACTCTCCTAATAGATTAAGCGTTGATACCAGTGATCTTCACTTCAGTGAACCACTGACGATGACCCTGTTGCTTACGAGAGTGCTTACGACGACGGAACTTAACGATTTTAACTTTATCGCCACGACCGTGTTGTACAACTTCAGCAACAACTTTGCCGCCCTCTACAAGAGGAGCGCCAACTTTGATGTCTTCGCCGTTAGCAACAAGAAGAACTGTATCAAATTCAACAGTTGCACCAGTTTCAACGTCTAATTTCTCTAAACGAAGAGTTTGACCTTCGCTTACACGGTGTTGTTTACCACCAGATTGGAAAACAGCGTACATATTTTACTCCGCTTTTTCCGCACAGCCTTTTCATGAGGGTGTGCGCTAAACTAATCATCAATAGGGCGCAGATTCTACAGAAGAGATGCCCCTATGACAAGCCATATTTTGAAAAAATTGGCGAAAAGCTAATCGCCAAAGAAAAGTGCGGCAATCATGCCCTTTAGTAATGTATTAATCAACGTTTTTTAGTGTATTATTCGACAATTATATAAATCGAATAAGCCTTGCAGGGTCTAACTTCAGCCGGATATACGATGGATTTTAAAACTATCCAAGCGCTTACTGCCGATGACATGGCAAAAGTGAATGAAACAATTCAAGCCCAACTAAATTCTGATGTCTCTTTAATCAACCAGCTCGGTTTCTATATCGTGAGTGGTGGAGGCAAACGCTTAAGACCACTTCTGGCGATATTGTCAGCACGTGCTCTTGGTTACCAAGGTAACGGCCATACAATGGCAGCGGCGTTTATCGAGTTCATCCACACAGCAACACTGTTGCACGATGATGTGGTAGACGAATCAGACATGCGCCGTGGTAAAGCGACAGCAAACGCTGCGTTTGGTAATGCCGCTAGCGTGTTAGTTGGGGACTTTATTTATACTCGCTCATTCCAAATGATGACTGAGCTAGGATCAATGAAGATCCTTAAACTAATGAGTGACGCAGTTAATGTAATCGCAGAGGGTGAGGTTCAGCAGTTAATGAACTGCAATGATCCTGACACGACAGAAGAAAGCTACATGCAGGTCATCTACTCTAAGACCGCACGTTTGTTTGAGTCTGCAACCCAAATTGGTGCGATTCTTAACGATGCTCCTGAAGAAGTAGAAGTCGCTTTCCAAAACTACGGTAAATATTTGGGTACAGCATTCCAACTGATCGATGACGTGATGGATTACACGTCTGACGGTGAGGATATGGGTAAGAATGTTGGTGATGATTTAGCTGAAGGCAAACCAACGCTTCCTCTACTTCATGCCATGCGCAATACCACCCCAGAGAATGCACAGATGATCCGTGAGGCTATCGAAAAAGCCAACGGTATGGATCACTTGGATGACATTCTTGCTGTAATGAAAGTAGCCGGCTCACTTGAGTACACAACGCAGAAAGCACTAGAAGAAGCAGACAAAGCGATTGCAGAACTCGCAATCTTGCCAGAGTCAGAGTACAAGCAAGCGCTTATTACACTGGCTCACATGTCAGTGAACCGCACTAGTTAACGGCATAAAATAGACCCACAATAAAAAGGAAGAGCATGGCTCTTCCTTTTTGTGTACCTCAAATTCTTCTCACCGCTACCATCTAATAGTATCTATCGCAGCTATCGTGAAGCTGTGGGTTATCTTCAATTTCGTCGAAACTGACCGCCAACTGCTCTTCCGAACCTTGTTTGGCAAGAAGCACTGTCTCCGCCTCTTGATCAACCACTAAGATTGTTCCGACACCTTGTTGGCATTCCACCACCATACCTTTACGGATTCGATTGGCTTCCATCATCTTCTCCCTCACAAAGTTGTTTGATTCAGACTCTGTTACGCGAGATAAAATGAAAGGATCAAAAAAGCCGATCTAAGATCGGCTTTCTTCTTTATATAGCTTTCTCTTTGTCGAGACGCTTATTTAGCGAATTCAACACCAATGTTGATATCGCCATTTAGCGTTTCCAACATACCATCAAGTGCTGACTTCTCGTAGTCACTTAGTGCGCCATAGCTTAGTACTTCTTCTACGCCGTCTTTACCCAGTTTAACTGGTTGTGCAAAGTAAGGCGCATGTTCACTGCCACCTTCCACGTATGCACACTCTACTACGCCTTCTTCACCTTGAAGTGCTCGTACGAGAGCAAGACCGAAGCGACATGCTGCTTGACCCATAGACAGAGTCGCGCTACCGCCACCCGCTTTTGCTTCAACAACTTCTGTACCCGCATTTTGGATACGTTTCGTTAGCGCTTCTACTTCTTCAGCGGTGAACTCAACACCTTCTACTTGAGATAGAAGAGGAAGAATAGTCACACCAGAGTGGCCACCGATAACAGGAACGCGAACGTCACCTGGATCTTTATCTTTTAGTTCAGCCACGAAGGTTTCCGAGCGGATAACGTCTAGCGTTGTAACACCAAACAGTTTGCGCTTATCGTACACACCCGCTTTCTTTAATACTTCCGCGGCGATTGGCACTGTGGTGTTCACTGGGTTAGTGATAATACCCACGCATGCCGTTGGACATACTACTGCAATCTTTTCTGCTAGTGACTTAACGATACCAGCATTTACATTAAATAGATCAGCACGATCCATACCAGGCTTACGTGCGACACCAGCTGAGATAAGAACCACGTCAGCACCTTCTAGTGCAGGCGTTGGATCTTCACCAGCGTAACCTTTAATAGATACTGGTGTCGGGATATGGCTAAGATCTGCAGCCACACCAGGAGTTACTGGAGCAATATCATATAGGGCTAAATCTGAACCTGCAGGAAGACGGTTCTTAAGTAGAAGGGCCAGAGCTTGACCGATGCCGCCAGCGGCACCAATAACGGCTACTTTCATGTAGTTCTCCTTGAGAGTATTTCTCTTATAAACGTATTCGTAGGGTATTTTGTAACCAACTGAAATAAAGCTATCGGAATCACAACTTGATTACAATCAATTAACGCCAGCTTTGCGACCTCGCGCAACTCGCTGTTATCGTGCTACAAACAAAGGTCTGATTATTGGTTTATTCTGTTGAAATGACAAGAAATTCAATGCAATAAATAGGTCAACGATTTCATACTTAAAGAACCCTATCCTGTTTAGGGTTTACAGTGATGGAATTAACATAATGCCGTGAGTTTTTGGCACTGCATGAATATCTATGCGAGAATATGCAAAATTGCTGACCTGTAATAAGAGAACCATAACGACTATGCGCAATTCAGAAAAACAAGATAACTTAGTTCGCGCTTTTAAAGCCTTATTAAAAGAAGAAAGCTTTGGCTCACAGGGTGAGATCGTTGATGCATTAAAACAACAAGGTTTCGAAAGCATCAACCAATCTAAAGTCTCCCGTATGCTGACCAAATTTGGTGCGGTACGTACACGTAACGCAAAAATGGAGATGGTTTACTGTCTGCCAGCAGAGCTTGGAGTTCCTACGGTAAGCAGCTCTTTACGTGAACTTGTACTGGATATTGACCACAACGCTGCGTTAGTCGTTATCCATACTGGTCCAGGTGCTGCACAATTGATTGCTCGCCTACTTGATTCACTAGGCAAATCAGAAGGCATTCTGGGTGTCGTTGCAGGTGATGACACCATCTTTATTACCCCAACAATGCCAGTTTCAACAGAACAATTGTTCAAATCAGTGTGTGAGCTTTTCGAATACACAGGCTAAGTAACTGTTTGTGGGCTATGAAATTAGTTGAATTTTGTAGCCCATAAATCATGTAAACAAAATGATTCCAACGTCTATTTTTTACCCACCTCATTTGTGATCATTATCACGCTATTGATTTTTTTAACACCCTCACACAAAATCGGCATAAGTAACTGTTATAAAACAGATTAGCTTGCGAATTTATCCCCACCTACTGTCGCAAGCTTTAGACTTATTCGCTATAACTTTTAACAATTGGATAATTTTCTGCCAATTTTTTGTTATGATTCGCTCGCTTTTTCAAACGATTGGATTGGAAAAGATGCCGTTTCCAAATAGGAAACTCCTGAAGTAATTTACAGTTATTTCTGGGTTAATAATGAATATAAGGAAGGGAAATTCATGGCATTTAACAAACTTCTTAAAGTAGGCGCAATCGCTGCAGCAGTTATGGGTGCAGGCGCAGTTAACGCTCAAGAGTTTATTACTATCGGTACTGGCTCAGTAACAGGTGTTTACTACCCTACTGGTGGTGCTATTTGTAAATTGGTAAACAAAGGTCGTAAAGATCACAACATTCGTTGTTCAGTAGAATCGACTGGCGGCTCAATTTACAACGTCAACACTATCCGTGCTGGCGAGCTAGATTTTGGTATCGTGCAATCGGACTGGCAATACCATGGCTACAACGGTACGAGCAAGTTTGCTGAACAAGGCCCGTACAAAAAACTACGTGCAATGTTCTCTCTTCATACAGAACCTTTTAACATCATCGCACGTGCAGATTCTGGTATCGAAAACGTTCAAGACCTAAAAGGTAAACGTGTAAACATCGGTAACCCTGGTTCTGGTGACCGCGCGACAATGGGCGTAGTGATGGATGCAATGGGCTGGACTAACGACAGCTTTAAACTTGCATCAGAACTAAAAGGCTCAGAACGTTCTCAAGCACTGTGTGATAACAAGATCGACGCGTTTATCTACATGGTTGGCCACCCGAACGGTTCAATCAAAGAAGCAACAACCTCTTGTGATGCGAAGCTAGTTCCTGCAACTGGTCCAGAAATCGAGAAAATCGTTGCTAACAACCCATACTACGCATTCAGCACAGTGCCTGCTGGTATGTACCGTGGTACAGATAAAGACGTAAACAGCTTTGGTGTTGCGGCAACAATGGTAACGACTTCTGATGTTTCAGATGACGTGGCTTACAACGTTGCTAAAGCTGTGTTCGAAAACTTCGATACATTCAAACGTCTACACCCTGCATTTGCAAACCTGAAAAAAGAAGACATGGTGAAAGCTGGTCTTTCAATCCCTCTTCACCCAGGTGCAGAGAAGTACTACAAAGAAGTAGGTCTGCTTAAGTAAGCAGCTACTGACTCCAAGCTCAGGCAGAGAAGGATGGTTTTCTGCCTGATTGAGTATGCTGGTCGAACACCTTCTTCCAGCATGCTTTGTTCAATTTGCTTTATGCAATCTGCCGATTTCTTTTTGGGAAGTCGCGCTCACACACCTAAAAAAAGAAAACGCACATGCCCTCCTCTCATAAATCAATGAGTTGAAGGACTGTAGCGATTCACTCGAAAGCAAACTTCGCTCTATTCACTACACTGTTAAAGCGAAGCGCGGTTCTCGATACACAATACAGACAGGACCATCAATAATAAGGAAAAAGTACATGGCGACGAACAACACTCCGTCACAAGATGTGCAAGAAATGGTGGCTCAGGCAGACACAGGTGCGCGTAGCCCAATGGGCTTGCAAGGTCGAATCTTATGGTTCGTTCCACTGTGCTGGTCGCTATTTCAATTATGGTACGCGTCTCCGCTACCATTTATTTTTAATTTTGGCGTACTCAACGACACTGAAGCGCGAGCAATCCATTTAACTTTTGCTACTTTTCTCGCTTTCACTGCTTATCCAGCCATGAAAAACTCTCCACGAGATCATATCCCTCTTATTGATTGGATATTGGCACTCGCAGGCAGTTTTGCAGCGGCTTACATTTACATCTTCTATACCGAACTCGCCGGCCGTTCTGGCGCCCCAACCACAGTTGATATCGTGGTATCCGTCACAGGTATGGCGTTACTACTTGAAGCAACTCGCCGAGCTCTCGGTCCACCACTTATGGTGGTTGCTGCGGTGTTCCTAACTTACACCTTTGCTGGCCCATACATGCCAGATGTGATTGCTCATAAAGGCGCGAGCTTGAACAAAGCCATGTCGCACCTTTGGCTAACAACTGAAGGCGTATTTGGTGTTGCACTGGGTGTATCAACTTCTTTCGTATTCTTGTTTGTACTGTTTGGTGCCATGCTAGAGCGTGCGGGCGCAGGTGCGTACTTCATTAAAGTCGCGTTCTCGCTACTTGGTCATATGAAAGGTGGCCCTGCGAAAGCTGCGGTAGTCGCTTCTGGCTTGTCTGGTCTGGTTTCAGGTTCTTCCATCGCTAACGTAGTAACGACAGGTACATTTACGATTCCACTCATGAAGCGTGTTGGCTTCCCGGGAACGAAAGCGGGTGCGGTAGAAGTAGCAGCATCAACCAACGGTCAACTGACACCGCCTATCATGGGTGCTGCCGCATTCTTAATGGTGGAATACGTTGGTATCTCTTACGTTGAAGTTATCAAAGCAGCTCTACTCCCTGCGCTTATCTCTTATATTGCACTGATTTACATCGTTCACCTTGAAGCGTGTAAAGCAGGCATGACAGGGCTTCCTCGTCGCCATACCCCTACGCTTGTGCAGAGCTTGCTGTCCTTCACTGGTACGATTTTGGGCCTATGTGTTATCAGCGCTTTGGTTTACTACGGTGTGGGTTGGACGAAAGATGTCTTTGGTGATGCAGCAACCCCTATCGTGACCGTCGTACTTCTAATTGCTTATGTGGGTCTTGTAAAGATTTCCGCTAACCACGCAAAAGATGGGGCGATTGAAATCGATGCTGAACTGACTGAGGTACCAGACCCAGGTCCGACGATTAAATCTGGTTTGCACTTTTTATTGCCTATCGTGGTACTGGTTTGGTGTTTGACGGTGGAACGTTTCTCTCCAGGTCTATCTGCATTCTGGGCAACGGTGTTTATGATCTTCATCTTGCTGACACAACGCCCTTTGATTGCGTTGCTATCTAAAGAAGGCGATCTTGTCGAACAAACCAAAAACGGCTTTGTTGACCTAGCAGAAAGCTTAGTATCTGGTGCGCGCAACATGATCGGTATCGGTGTCGCAACCGCTGCTGCCGGTACGGTTGTTGGTGTGGTAACGCTGACTGGTATTGGCCTTGTCATGACCGACTTTGTCGAGTTCATCTCGGGCGGTAGCATTATCCTAATGTTGCTGTTTACCGCGGTCATTAGTTTGATTCTGGGTATGGGCCTACCAACGACGGCCAACTACATTGTGGTTTCAACCTTGATGGCACCGGTTATCGTAACGCTTGGTGCGGCACACGGTTTGATCATCCCACTGATTGCGGTCCACTTGTTTGTGTTCTACTTCGGTATTCTGGCCGATGATACACCACCTGTTGGCTTAGCGGCATTTGCGGCGGCAGCGATTGCAAAGTCGGATCCAATTCGAACTGGTATTCAAGGCTTTACCTATGATATTCGAACCGCAATCCTGCCTTTCATGTTTGTCTTCAATACTCAGCTATTGTTGATGGGTATCGACTCATGGTGGCATTTAGCATTGACCGTGATCTCTTCAATCATTGCGATGTTAATCTTCTCAGCGGCAACACAAGGTTGGTGGTTCACACGTAATAAGTGGTGGGAAACCGTCTTACTATTGGTATTGACCTTCTCATTCTTCCGCCCTGGATTTTGGTGGGACATGTTGTACCCAGCGAAAGTTCTTTCCCCTGGGGTTGAGATAGCTCAAATCACGGAAGGGCTAAATGTAGGAGAATCCATTGAGCTACGAGTCGCAGGTGAAAACCTAGAAGGTGATTACGTAGAGAAAACGGTACGTCTTCCGTTCGAAGATAAAGCAAAAACCGCTGAAGAGCGCATCTCTTCTATGGGTCTAATGCTAACCGAGAACGACGGCAAAATGATCGTAGACATGGTCGAGTTTGGTAGTCCGGCAGAATCGTCTGGCGTCGACTTCGACTGGGAGATCAAATGGATCGTTCAAGACGCTGAGCGCCCAATGAAAGAATGGGTATTTGTGCCTTGCTTAATGATCTTGCTGGTACTTGCCATGAACCAAAAACGTCGTGCTCGTAAGGAACAGTTGAGCGCATAACCGATTAGGCCCCGAGGATAAGGGGCCATGATGAGAGACACTGAATGTATAAACAAATTCTTGTGCCGGTTGATCTAAATGACCAAGGCTTCTCTGACCGAGCTGTTGAGTTGGCTGTTTGGCAAGCTAAACAAGCCAACGCGGAAGTTCACTTACTGACTGTACTGCCCGGTATCCACATGTCGATGGTCGCGACTTACTTCCCGAAAGATGCGGCGGCGAAGATGAAGCAAGATGTGAAGCAGCAGCTAAAAACATTTGCCGATCAACACATCGATGATGAAGTGATTTACAAAGTCCACGTTGCAGAAGGCAAAGCGTATGCAACCATCCTTGATTACGCTGAGCGCTTAGGCGCAGACCTCATCATTATGCCAAGCCACAAACGTTCGAAGATCAATAAAGTGATGTTAGGCTCAGTCGCAAGCAAAGTTGTTGAAAACTCACCAATCAATGTGATGGTAGTGAAGCCACAAGGCTAACGTACTCATTCAAACTCCCAAAATAGAAAAAGGTTGATGCTCGCATCAACCTTTTGTTTTTCTTACGCCTTATTCATCAATATAAACAACGCTCTACCCTGCCGCTCGCACAAACGCGGTTAAAACATCGCTAGAGTGCGATAACGTTAATTCACCAATCTCACCTGACGCTTCTACCTGACCACCTGCCACAAATGCAAAATGACTAGCAATCGCTCTGGCGTCACTTAAGTGGTGCGTCACCATCAAAACGGTAATGCCACGCTCAGCAGCAAGCTGTTTAACCAATATCAGCATCTCTTCACGCAACACGGGATCGAGAGCTGAGAAAGGTTCATCGAGCAGCCACATCGGATGCGGCTGAACAAAACATCGGGCGAGTGCCACACGCTGACGCTGGCCCCCAGAAAGGTGTTCAGGTAAGCGGTCCAGATACTCAGCTACACCCACTTGTCTTGCCGCTTGCTCGACAAGAAGCTTTTGGTCTGCCGTAAGCTTTAACCCCGGATGCAAGCCCAAACCGATGTTGTCTCTTACTGACAGGTGAGCAAACAGGTTATGTTCTTGGAACAACATTGAGAACGGACGCTGATACGGCTCATTACTTACGATAGATTCACCATCAACCAGAATATCGCCTTGGTCTGGATTGATGAAACCAGCAACTAACGCCAATAAGGTTGATTTGCCAGCCCCGCTCGGTCCCATCAGTGATACGATTTGCCCACGTTGAATGTCTAAGTTAAAACGAAACAGTTCACGTTGATAGGTGTACTGCACATCATCCAACACTAACATTACGCTCTCTCCTTCGTTTTCAATACTTTTTCAATCACAGCAAAACAACCGACGCTGAGTAACAACAAGGTAACCGACACAACAGCCGCAGCATCCATCTGGTAACTTCCCAACAATTGGAATAGGTACAACGGCAAGGTTCTAAACTCTTGCCCACCAAACAAAGCAATCGCACTCAAGTCACCAATCGCAAACATAAAGCTGATAGCAAAAGCATGTGCAAATGGCTTGCGCAGTGCTTGCCACTCCACCACTCTAAAACGTTGCCAACCACGCATACCCAAACTGGCACAGACATACTGATATTGCTGCTCAATGTGCAACATAGGTTGAGATAAAGTCTTAATGACATATGGCAAGGCCATCAAACCATTAACCAAAATAACCACAAAAAACGCTAAGCTGAATACATCGGTAAATGAGCGCAGCAATAGGAACAATCCCGTACTGATCACTAAGCCCGGCGTCACCAAAATGATGGTACCAATAAGCTCAATTTGATCAGCGCGAGTATTTTTATACTGCAAACGCCAACGTCGGCTAGTCAGCAAAATCGATACGCCAGCGGCCACGGCAAGAGAACTCGCCAGTACCGCAACTTTGAGTGAATTGAACAGTGCAGACCAAAAACGCTCATCACTCAATACCGGCCAAACTTGCTGGTTGATACCACTGAAGACCACCATCAAAAGTGGCGGTATGACTAGTAAAAAGGCACCTATGATCCAAAAGCTATCCCAAGCTTTTGACCGCCCATGATCCTTCGTTAAATATTGCTGTACCGATGTGCTGCCAGTGCTTACTGAGACTGGCTTCGTCAACTTTTGTATGCCAATTGCTAACAAGCCGCACAACAACATTTGCCACAGTGCCAAAAGCGCCCCGGCTTGCAGATCAAAATCGAACTTAATTGCCTGATAAATGGCAAGCTCAATAGTGGTCGATTTCGGTCCGCCGCCTAACGCCATCACGGTGGCAAAACTGGTAAAGCAAAGCATAAACACTAAGCCACTTACGTGTGGTAATTGCTGCCTTAGGCGTGGCCATTCCACCCAGCGAAATTTATCCCAATGACTCATTCCAAGGTGTGCACACAGTTTATGTTGCTCTGCTGGGATCGATTCTAATGCTTGCAAAAGTAAGCGCGCTGCATAAGGCATATTGAAGAACACATGCGCAAGTAAAATGCCGTTCAGACCATAGATGGAAAACGGCAGCTCCGCATCGATACTTTTCAGCCATTGAGCTAGCAAACCGCTATTACCGTAAATCGCCAATAAGCCGAATACGCCAACCAGTACAGGCAAAACTAAAGTGGACGCAAACAATTTTAATAGTAGAGACTTACCAAAGAACTCACGTCGAGAAAGCGCATGCGCAACGGGAATAGCAAAGCCAACACTCAATAGTGTAGAGAGAAAAGCTTGGTAGAAGCTGAACTTGGTGACGTGCTGATAGTATGGGTCTCCCCATACCATAGACACATCAAGTGAAGGCGCTTGGACAAGCAAAGCACCCAGGGCAGAAATAACAAAGGTCGCGATAATCATCGCGACCCCTAACCCTATTTTCGGAACAGAATTCAAAAGTAGAACCTATGTTAGAACGTCAATGCGCTTTGCCATTCGCGAATCCAAGTCTTGCGCATTTTCGCTACTTTGTCTGCACTAAAGCTCAATGGTTTGCTTGGCACGCTCAGAGTTTCAAAGCCTTTTGGTAACTCAACGTTAGTTACTGGGTACATCCAGTTACCTGTTGGCATCGCAGATTGGAAATCATCACTCAAAATAAAGTCCATGAACTCATCTGCTAACTTCGAATTTTTTGAGCCTTTGACCTTAGCCGCCACCTCCACTTGCATGTAGTGTCCTTCGGAAAAATTTGCGCTTGCGTATTTCGCGTCATCTTCTGCAATCAAATGGTACGCGGGAGAGGTCGTGTAAGACAGCACGAGATCGGACTCACCGTTCAAAAACATCGAGTAAGCTTCTGACCAGCCTTTGGTAACCGTAACTGTTTTCGTTGCCAGTTGCTTCCACGCTTGAGTCGCATCATCGCCATAGATGGACTTCATCCACAACATCAAGCCTTGACCCGGAGTCGAAGTGCGAGGGTCTTGGTAAATCACTTTCAGATCATCACGCTCTTCCACCAGCTCTTTCATGCTTTTTGGAGGATTCACCAACTTCTCCTTGTTGTATACAAACGCAAAGTAGCCGTAATCGTACGGTACGAAGGTCTTATCGTCCCAACCATTAGGTAGCGTAGTCTTTGAGGTATCAACATTATGCTCAGCCAGAAGCCCGGTCTTTTTCGCTTCCGCCATCAGGTTATTATCCAAACCTAACACGATATCCGCTTTGCTATTGTTTCCTTCCAAACGAAGGCGGTTAAGAATTGAAACACCGTCGTCCAGCGCAACAAAATTAACGTCGCAACCGCATTTGGCTTCGAATGCTTTTTCGACTTTAGGACCCGGTCCCCAATCGGCAGCAAAAGAATCGTATGTGTAGACAGTTAGGGTGTTTTCAGCGGCAAACGCTGAAGTAGAAGTGATGGTTGCAAGGGCAATCAGACTAAGAGTGGTTTTCACTGCTCGCTCTCCATTTGCATTATTAACATGAGTTGAGCGGCACAGGGTTGAGGCGGTATTTAGGACTTCCAATATCCAGACTCAATTCCTACGCCAGCATTATCTGGTTCAGGTAATACGGGTCCCTGCCTGCTCAACAATGTTAAACAATTAGGTCTCAGCGCTCCTTGGCATTGACAAGGTCAATACCTGATGGGTTTGCTCCCCGATGAGTTGGATGGATTGTAAAGATCTTTTATTGATTACACAATCAACGTTGGTCATAACCCCAGCGTGGCACCAAGCCTTGATCAATACCAAGGTGATCGAGAATTCTTGCCACCATAAAATCCACCAAGTCTTCAATACTCTTTGGTTGATGATAAAACCCCGGCGCTGCGGGCATGATGGTGACGCCCATTTGCGAAAGTTTGTGCATGTTTTCAAGATGCAGTGTTGAAAACGGCGTTTCACGCACCACAAGTAACAGTTGCCCACGCTCTTTCATCACCACGTCTGCAGCACGTTCAATTAAGTTATCTGACATGCCGTGTGCAATGGCCGCGACACTGCCCGCGGAACATGGACACACCACCATTTGCTTTGGCGCAGCCGAACCAGAGGCCACTGGCGAGAACCAATCGTCTTTGCCACAAACGGTGATATTATCTGGATTGCAGTTGAGATGCTCAACTAACGCCTTTTGCGCCGCTTCAGGGCCGCTTGGTAGTTTCAGGTCATGCTCGGTCGCCATCACGACACGAGCAGCCGAAGAGATCAACACGTAAACGTGGTAATCCGCAGCAACTAGGCATTCAAGAAGGCGAAGACCATAAGGGGCACCAGAGGCGCCCGTTAATGCTAATGTGATGGCTTTTTTAGGGGTTACTTTTTGTTGCATAAATGTCATTAAGCTTTTTGTTTCAGTTGTTCTAGAAGCTTGCCGTGGATACCACCAAAACCACCGTTACTCATTACGAGGATTTGGTCACCTGGCTGCGCTTGCTCTACGATTTTTGCGACAAAGCTGTCCATCTCTGCACCCACAAAAGCAGGTTGTTTACACTGGTCTGCAATCTCTTGTACCGACCAATCAATGTTGTCTGGTTGGAAGAGGAACACCTCATCAGCACTGTGCAGAGAAGCCGCCAAAGTATTCTTATGAACACCGCGTTTCATCGTCGCAGAGCGTGGCTCCAAAACGGCAAGAATACGTTTTTCGCCAACCTTGTTACGTAAACCGCCCAATGTCAGTTCAATCGCCGTTGGATGATGAGCAAAATCATCGTAAACTGTGATGCCCTGCTCTTCGCCTTTGAGTTCTAAGCGACGTTTGGTGTTAATAAAACGACCGAGAGCCTGACATGCAAGTTCTGGTGCAACACCCACATGGCGAGCAGCAGCAATCGCCATCAAAGCGTTATCCACGTTGTGGTCACCGACAAGATCCCAATCCACGACGCCAACTTTCTTACCTTGCAATGAAACTTCAAATTTAGAGCCATCGATAACCAATTTGTGCGCTTGCCAATCACCGTCGACACCTGAGAACTGCTTTTCAGTCCAACAACCGCGCTCGATCACGTCTTGCAGCGACTGATCTTGCTTAGGTGCTAGGATCAAGCCGTTGCCCGGAACAGTGCGCACTAAGTGGTGGAATTGACGTTTAATCGCCTCTAGATCGTCGAAGATGTCCGCATGATCAAACTCAAGGTTGTTCATGATCAGTGTACGTGGATGGTAGTGAACAAACTTAGATCGCTTATCGAAAAAAGCACTGTCATATTCGTCGGCTTCTACGACAAAAAACATGCTTTCACCCAAGCGAGCCGACACTCCGAAGTTACCTAATACGCCGCCAACGAGGAAACCAGGCTGGTAACCGCAGTCTTCTAAAATCCAAGCCAGCATGCTTGAAGTGGTGGTTTTGCCGTGAGTACCTGAAACCGCAACTACCCAGCGATCGTGGAGTAAAAACTCCTGTAACCATTGCGGGCCAGAGGTATAACGCATGTTAGTGTTCAATACATGCTCAACACATGGGTTACCACGGCTCATCGCGTTACCAATCACCACAAGATCGGGTTGAGGGTCAAGCTGAGAAGGGTCAAAGCCTTCAATTATTTCAATACCTTGCGACTCTAACAGGGTGCTCATTGGTGGATAAACATTGGCATCTGAACCCGTTACTTTATGACCTAACTGACGAGCCAAAACTGCTGCACCGCCCATAAACGTGCCGCAGATACCCAAGATATGAATGTGCATAAACTTAACCTTGTAATGCGTTCTTTAATCCTTTCATTATCGTGATAACTACCAGAAAAGCGAGTGCCTTTCGCCCTGTTCGTGCAGTCTCTTTCACAAATCTGACAGGGCTTAGCACTGATTGACCAAGCATTAACCAAGAGATTCCCTTCTTATGCAATAAGACAAATAATTTGCGATCTCAGTCGGTTACTTCATTACCATTAATAAGATCTGCGTCATAAACTTACATCTAGCGCAATCGTTTAACATCCATAAAGAGATGCCTCTATTGCGCGACACCCCCAACGAAATGAAAATGTAAGGATAAACCATGTCAGGACTGCGCACCCTAGGCGAATTCATTGTTGAGAAACAAGCGGATTTCCCCCACGCTAGCGGTGATCTTTCATCTCTCTTAGCTTCTATTCGCTTAGCTGCAAAAATTGTTAACCGCGAAATCAACGCGGCCGGTCTTGGTGACATCACTGGCGCTGTAGGTACGGAAAACGTACAGGGCGAAGACCAACAAAAACTTGATCTGTATGCGAATGATAAATTCAAAGCGGCCCTCGAAGCTCGCGACCAAGTATGTGGCGTTGCAAGTGAAGAAGAAGATGAAGCGGTTGCGTTCAATAAAGAACTCAATCAAAACGCAAAGTACGTTGTACTTATGGACCCACTCGATGGCTCATCAAACATTGATGTGAACGTATCAGTCGGGACCATCTTCTCTATTTACCGTCGAGTTTCTCCTATTGGAACCCCACCAACAGAAGAAGACTTTCTACAACCAGGCCACAAACAAGTGGCAGCTGGATACGTAATTTACGGTTCATCCACCATGCTGGTTTACACCACAGGTAATGGCGTAAACGGCTTCACTTATGACCCATCGATAGGCAGCTTCTGTCTTTCTCATGAAAACATGATGATCCCTGAAGATGGCAAGATTTACTCGATCAACGAAGGCAACTACATCCGCTTCCCACAAGGCGTTAAGAAGTACATTAAGTACTGCCAAGAAAACGAACCTGAAGATGGTCGCCCATACACCTCTCGCTACATCGGTTCGCTGGTTGCTGATTTCCACCGCAACTTGCTGAAAGGCGGCATCTACTTGTATCCAAGCACGCAAAGTCACCCTCAAGGTAAACTTCGCTTGTTGTACGAGTGCAACCCAATGGCATTCTTGATTGAGCAAGCAGGTGGTTTAGCGTCTGACGGCGTTAATCGCATCATGGATTTGAAACCAACAGAATTGCATCAACGCGTGCCTTTCTTTGTCGGTTCTAAAAACATGGTGAACAAAGTCGAAGCGTTCCTTGAACTGCATCGCGACGAAGAATAATTTCAGACCTTTGTCCAACGCGGCGGGTGTTTACCTGCCGCGTTTTTGTCGCTAAAGTGAGTAACGAATCAATCGTAAGATGAGCCTGACTCATCCTCACTGAAAAGGACTATTCAAATGAGCTTAAACAACGTACCAGCGGGTAAATCATTGCCTGACGATATCTATGTCGTGATCGAAATCCCTGCTAACGCCGATCCAATCAAATACGAAGTAGATAAAGACACTGGTGCTGTATTCGTTGATCGTTTCATGTCTGCACCTATGTTTTACCCTTGCAACTATGGTTACGTGAACGACACCCTTTCTCTAGACGGTGACCCAGTAGACGTACTGGTTCCGACTCCTTACCCACTGATGCCAGGTTCTGTGATTCGTTGTCGCCCAGTTGGCGTATTGAAGATGACGGATGAGTCAGGTGAAGACGCAAAAGTCTTCGCTGTCCCGCACTCTAAAATCTCAAAGGAGTACGAGGGCATTCAAGATGTCGGTGACATCCCGGAACTATTGAAGGCACAAATAACACAATTCTTTGAGCGCTATAAAGAGCTGGAAGCTGGTAAGTGGGTGAAAGTTGATGGCTGGGCAGATGTGGCCGCAGCAAAAGCAGAAATCCTAGAATCTTACGAACGCGCGCAAAACAAATAACTGCGAACGCTTAAAAGTAAAAGAGCTGCACGTTAGCAGCTCTTTGTAGTTTTATGGCTTTGATCAGTACTCGCCTGCGGTTGAGTGTCTGCCCGATTCATAGTTTTGTTGGAAGAATGGGTCAATGTCATCGCAAATACCGAAGTACGGCATATCTCTCACACCTAGCATGTAAGCACTCTGTTCGCAGTACTCTTTTTTACCTTCCTGATAGCCGGATTGATAAGCCATAACCAATTCGGGTGTAGCACGATTCGTTTCATCAAGTTTGGCGATTCGCTCTTCCGATAGCTCGATTAGACCATCAAGGGCAGATTGCTTACCAAAAGCCTGCCAATCTGTGACGTTGGCAGATGTTGGTAGTGATGTTTGCGCACAAGCACTGAGCAAGACTAGCGCTGCACCGATAGCAAATAACCTCATGTTCACCCCTTAAAATCTAGTAGCGTTTACTGCCCTTTGCAGTTCGCCCTAATTCATATTCTCGGCGGAAGCGATCATCAACATCATCACATATCCCGCGATAGTAGCGCCTACTTTCTCCCAACGAGAATGCATCTTGTGCGCAGTAGTTTGAGCGCCCCGCTTCATAACCATTGCTGTATGCCACGTAGAGTTCGTCGCCATTGTTGAACTCTTGCATTGACAGTTTGGTGTCCCCGGCTTCAGCTTGCTGCATGCCATATTGCTTCCATTCCATACTGTCGTTGCTACTCGGTGGTGTCGTGCTTGAGCACCCCACTAAAAGCAGCAGTATCATTGGTGATAGATATTTCATCGCAGACCTCCCAAGTCTTTGTTGTATATACCGTCAATGCATACGTTACTGCTCTAATTATAGTTCACACTCGTTGACACCAATCACCAGATGCAATCTCTTCAGTCAATTGCTCGGTATCTTGGTACAAATAGATCCAAGCTTGGCCAAACGGCGTGATGATGCTTTCTCTGCGATACTCTACAGGTACATCCTCAAGTTTATCGAGCTCCACCAGCGTTTCATTATCAATCAGATAAACTTCACCCTGTATCGCCTTCTGTCCTACCGATAAAGCAGGGTATCGCCCTAAATCATACAGTGCGAATTGAGCCTCGGTCTCATGGTGACCTAAAAACTCGGCGCTATTCAAAAAGTGATGGTTTCCCTCTCCTTTGCGCAAAGTGCCATACACAAAAATCAAATGCTGCATAACCATTCCTTAGTTACGATAAAAAGCTAAGCTTAGTCGAATTCAAATTGGTACAGCAAATCAACAGCACTATCCACGCCAGAAACCGCTTCTAAGTACAAATCTTTCATCAATCGGTATCGCACGGTGAACTCACCTAATGAGGTAAAGATACCTACACCGTATTTAACTTGTAGGCCAGGAAGTATGTAACCACTTACCGTCACTTGAGAATCATCACCAGAGCCTGCGGTATCCAACTGCAAATCTTGTACACCAAAGGCTTCGCCAATCTCACCGACGACTTTACCGCTCTTCGCTAAACTCAAACCAATCAGTGTTGTTGTCATCGCGTTACCGCCAGACTCAGCATCAATATCTTGACCACGTAATAAGTAAGACAGCGCGTTCGCTTGCGGCATCGCAGGGTCGGAGAAAATTTCTACCGTAGGGTCACTTGCCGGGCCAGTCACACGCACACCAGCCGTCACGTCATCTTGCGTGTTATCTGGGTTACGAATCGCTTTGATAGAAACATAAGGCTGATCCGCAGGACCGTTCATCATGATCTTACCTTCTTCGATCACCAAATCCTGACCAAATGAACGGTATGAACCATCAATGATGTTCACCTCACCAACGATGAATGGCCCTTTATCTTTCTGAGTAACGTTTAGGTTACCTTGCAAATCGCCCTTCAAACCAAATGCTGACAACTGGAAGTCATCTCCAATTTTGATGTTGATATCTGTCTCTATGTTAAATGGTAATGCCTCATCACCATCTACCGGCTGCATGTCTTTATTTAATATAACGGTATCGCTCGACACACCAACGGCACTTGGCGGCAACTCATCAATCAAAATACGTCCCCATGGGAGATTGATGTTACCTTCAACCTTAGCGAGCTTAGGGGTCACATCAATGGTCATGTCTGGCTCGACTTTGATTCTTACCATTGGCGGCATATCCACTTTCAACTCTTTCGCAAATACGCGAGCCTTCGTGTGCCAATTTTCTAAATCACGCCAATCCGCGTCACCATTGATCTCCAGCTTGCCATCCGGCGTGATGATGCCCGCATTTAAGTCTGCTTGATGCCCTTTGAAGTTAATCGCAACTTGTCCTGAGTCGATGTCAATTGGTGTTACTTCACCTTGCAGCTTCATTTGGTCAATCAAAAACTGGCCATTCACCTTCGGATGCATCACATCACCAGATAAAGCGAGATCCGCGTTCATGTTCGCCTTGAACAAGCTGTACTCACCGATAAGTGGCGCCAAGAAGTCCAAGTGGAACGTCGATAACGACACTTTACCGTTAATCGTAGGCTTCTCGGACGACACATCATTCAGAGCGACCTTACCAGACAAATCCCCGTTATCCGTGACATCAAGTAACCACTCAGCATCAAGCTTATCTTGCGCCAATTTGGCTTTAAAACTCACACTTTCCCAACCGACTTTCACTGGTTGCTCTAGCGCTTGCTCTACCTGACCTTTCGGCATATCGACATTCACCGTGACTTCCGGTTTCATGTCTGGTGCCCATTTCGCAAACGCATTCGCGTTCACTGAACCATTTAGCTTGGTTTCTGCAGGTAAGAATTGTTTGATTTGGTCAAAGTCAAAGTTAGTAATTGCTAACTTCGCCTCGCCGCTCTTGCCGACACTAATGTCTTCACTCAGACATACGCTTGAATCAGACTGTAACCAACAGTGTGCTTGGACATCGGCGATCTGTTTATCAATGTTGATTTTAACTGCCGTCGATTTTTGCAGAGCCCATGGACCTTGTGGTGTACTCAATGTTAAATGGCGCAGCGCTCCATCCCAGATCATCTCGGGCTTTTGCTTAAAAGAACCTTCGATTTCTAAACTACTTGAAACAATGTCAGACACCACATCCAATGTCAGTTGGTGCAGCTTTTCGTCACCAGTGACTTCAAGATCTGCACTATCAATTTTGATGTCGTCATAGGTAATGTTTTTGGCAATTAAGCTCACGTCCGCTTTTGGCGCAGGTAGAGGAGTCACATCACCTTTCAAGGTAATAGTTTCAACCTTTGCTTGCTGTTGCCAATCGAGTTGGTTCAGCGCAAGATCCAGGTTGATGTCTGGTTGCTTCAAACTGCCACGTAGCGCAACCGTACCATTCATCTTGCCGCTAAGATCGGGCACACTTTTCGAAAAGTCAGGGAAATTCACCTCAACATCCATCAAGATTTGCTTGTCAATTTTACCTTTGGCATGCAGTTGGTTAGGACCATGCGATAACGCTAAACCTTGAGTATTTAGCTGGATATCTTCGCCCTTACCATTCTTGTCAGACGCCTCTAATTGACCTTCTATATTCAGCGGATAACCACGCAAAATACCGTCAATATCAAGCTTAGGAAGGCTCACTTGCCAACCTCCTTGCTCCGTTAAAGAGCCTGAAGTAGATAAACTACCGCTGATGTCCCCTTCCGCTTCTTGCCACTGCAAACCCGGTTGAATGTGCTTCAGGTTCAAGTCCGCTTGCCAGTTGATAGGTGCAGCCCAATTCGCCATCACTTTACCAGCCAGTTCACCGCCTAAGGTTTTCACCACAATACTGTCTAGGTCAATCTGTTCTAAAGTGCCTTTACCATTCAAAGCAACATCTAACGCAGGAATATCCTTACCAGATGCTTTGGTTTCTAATGCAACGGTGTAGCCCTCTAGTGAACCTTTCGCCGCTAAGCTAGGCACCGAAACTTGGTAGTCACTCTTACCACTCAATGGCCATTGCGCCTCAACATTGTTCAGCTTGATATCAAATGGCAGCTCCGTTTTCAGTGGTTGGATTTGCCCTTCAATCTTCGCTTTAACCAAATCAGACAGCGTTGCCTGCAAGGACAAATCACCGACAGACCCTGAAGCTGATAAAGACAGTTTCTGACCTTTCACATCAGCTTGTTTAACGAGCGCGTCAATTTGTGCTTGAATTGGATAGTCGCCAGATAACGTCACTTGCGTACTCAACTTGCCTTCCACTTCAGGCATGTCGAGTTCTAACGTTTTTACCTCAACTTTATCGCCACCAGCTTTGGCTTCGAGCCCTAAGTGATGAACAATAACCGGAGTGTCACCAGCCAATTTGAAATCGTGAATATCCAGTCGCTGCGCTTCTATCGTTAGGGGGATCCACACTTCAGGCAGAACAATGCCCTTGGGTTCAGACTCAGCTTTCGCCGCTTTGTTTTCCGCTTCTTTTTTTACCGCAAGATCTTGAGTTTTTAGTTTTTCTTTTTGTTTCACAGCCTGCTTTGATGTCTTCGCAGCATCGTCCTGATTACTCGCAGCGCTGCCCGATTCATCAACAGCTGTCGCTTGTGCCGTTGTCGATGATTGATCTTCTTTTGGCGTTTCGTCTGTTGACGCCAATGCCACATTGATCACCTTCAATGCCGTGGGAGCAATTACCAAACGGTCGCCTTGCATCGACAGCGCTGTAGAAAAATCTTGCCAATCAATCTTGTTACCCAAAATATTCAAGTTGATGTTATTCAGGCTAACTTTATTTACGAAAATAGGTACTGGTGTGCTAATTGAACGCAGTGGCGGCGTTTCTTCTACTGGTTCCTCACTCGGCGGCAACTCCGGCATTTGGAAGTTCACACCTTGGAGTGCAAGTTCATCCACGCACACTTTTGGATCGAAGAAACAACGGAAATTTATCGCCAGGGTAAGGCTTTCAACCTTTGCGTCGACATTCAACGATTCATCGACAAAGCTGACGTTGTGCAAAGCAAAGCGAGGGAACAAAGATCCTTTGATCTCTTCGACCTTCAGTTGTGGTAGTGCCTTTTCTGCTCCCCACAAAGCCAGCTTTAAACCGGGATGGGTGAACAAGACTGTACCGATGAAAATCACCAGCAAGAGCACCAAACTCAGCAGACTGATCGAGAACCACTTCGTCCACTTAAGCGTTGTTTTCATCATAGTTCAGGCCCCAATGAGAAGTGGATACGAAATTCTGGTTTAGGCTCAGCGTCTAAGCCCCAAGCAAAGTCAAAACTCACGGGTCCAACAGGGGATGCCCAGCGAATGCCAACACCTGCACCCGATTTCCACACTGGAGTTTCATTGAACGCATCACCGATGTCATAAAAGGCTGCACCCCACCAGTTGCCATAAACGCGATACTGATACTCTAGGGTACTGGTCACCATGTATTTCGCACCAGTCAATGCTCCACTGGCATCTGTAGGCGAGATAGATTCGTAACCATAACCACGAATGTTGTTGTCACCACCAGCAAAGAAACGCAGCGATGGTGATAGTTTTTCAAATTCTTCGGTGATGTTGGCACCACCTTCTAAGCGGAATAAACCACGATGATTCTGACCAATGCCACGAATCCACGACGTCCGACCTAACAAACGAAGAACGCGAGTTTCAGATAACAAGGCTGGATCGCCGTATTCAACGGTGACACTTTGTTTGTCTCCCCACATTGGCATGTTGCCACCGCGAGTTCGAGTCCGTGAGAAAGATGCACCAGGCAGAACGAATTGCACTCCGTCTTCTTGCAAACCTTGTGAAAAGTTTTCGTATAAGTGACGAACGTATAACGTCTTATGCCAACCACCATCGGTGATCCAGTGGCGTTCTACCGCAAGATTCGATTCCAAACTCTCTGTATCGCGGTTATCGAGGTGCTTCAAACCAAACTGCAATTGGTAATACTCATGCAGTACATCATCGAGAGGGATTTTGTAGCCTGCGGTAATCGTCTGCTCAGGCTTAGAAAGAGATAGCGCCGTATCAAAGCTGTGACCACGCGCACTTACCCATGGTTTTTTCCACTTTAACGTACCACGCACACCGGTATCGGTAGAGTAACCAATACCAGTTTCGAGTTGGTTTTTTGCTGCGGGAGCTAACGAGACTTTAATCGGTAGATCTCGACCATCATCGAGTTTACTGAGGTCTGGTTCAACAAACACGGAGGAGAACCAATCGGTATTCGACAGGTTTTGGTTGTACTCACCCACTTCAGACACTAAGTAGGGTTCACCGGTTTTAAATGGGCGCAAAGAGTCCACGCGGTCTTCCCAGATCTGACTCCCCAAGATTTCCACTGTACCAAAGTGATAGCGAATACCACTGTCATAGTGCAGGCGAACATTGGCTTCATTCAACTCTGGAACCACTTCCAACTTACTCAGCGTAAAATCACCATTAAAGTAGCCACGCTGCAAAGCTAAGTTACGAATGCTGGATTTGAGGCTATCGTATTCCCCTTGATTGAGGATACGGCCCTCTTTCAATCGTGATTTGTTGATGAGGTTAGTAAACTCTTCATCTTTTTCTGCTTCACCGGAGATCACCACATCCATGACCTTTACCCTTACAGGCTCGCCCGGTGTAACGTTGACGATCAATTCATCATTATCTTTCGTAATAGAGTATGAAATTTTCGCATGATAATAGCCAAGCGCATTCATCGCTTCGGTGATACTTTGACTTAATCGCGCCTGAAAGCGTAAAGACGTCGAATAATCATCTTCTGGTATCGATGATAGGTAAGCGTTCACATTGTCTTCTAGCGCACCATCGATCCCTTTTACAGTCAGGGATACATCGGCATAAGCGCTATGAGAAAAAACAAGTAGGCTAGCAATAATTGGGATAGCTTTTTTTATCATGCTTTTTAGCTGGATGAGGTTAAATAAACGTAAACAATAATAACGCCAAATAAAGGCTAAGTCTGTAATATTAATAGGTTTACCGCGGTCTATGTCATTACACCATCAGATTCAGACTGAATATTAAAGTTCGCAAAATTAAGACACGTATTGAAGGACGAATACTATGCTCAACAAACAGACAATGATCAGTATAGAAGATGCACTGCCAGGTAGAGAGGCATCAATGCAGATTGATGACACCCATTTTGTTAATCAATCAAGCTTAACGGCATCACCGCAAGCTCACCAACAACAAATATTATTCGGTATGGGATGTTTTTGGGGAGCAGAACGTTTTTTCTGGCAACTTGAAGGTGTGATGTCGACGTCTGTAGGCTACGCCGGAGGCTATACGCAGAATCCAACATACGATGAAGTGTGTAGCGGAAAAACAGGACATACAGAAGTCGTAAGAGTCATCTTCGATGAACGAGTAATTTCTCTAGAGCAACTGCTTGCCGCATTTTGGGAGAAACACGATCCAACTCAAGGCATGCGCCAAGGTAATGATCTCGGCACTCAATACCGTTCCGCGATTTATACCTACTCACAAGAACAGTTAGAAGTGGCAGAAAAATCGAAAACACAATACCAACAAGCATTACAAGAAGATCAACGCGCAGCCATCACCACAGAAATTCAAGCCGCTGGGCCTTATTACTTCGCTGAAACGTACCACCAGCAATACCTAGCAAAGAATCCAAACGGTTACTGTGGTTTAGGCGGCACGGGGGTTTGCTTCCCACCAAGCCTTCAAGGTTAGTCCCAAACTAAAAAGAGCGACGAAAGTCGCTCTTTTACAATTCTGACAATTAAACAGGTAGAGATAAAATGGCCCTGTTAACTTCTTTGAATACCGACAATTGTTGGGGGTTTTTGATGTCTGGTAGTAGCACTTTACCGTTATCAAAACGGAACTGACCAACTCCAGCAATTGAGAACTGACCTTTGAATAAAGTCTTAACGAAACGCGCCACCTGACGTGGACGGTAAACAGCAAACTCACGAAGCATAACCACCTCAATATCCTTTTGAGAAAAACATGATTGCTCTTTCCTTGGCAATCTTTATGCGCTATTTGCGACGAGGTTCATTGTACCAAATTCCAACCTAAACGCAACATTACTTAACTCTGTACGTTAAATAATTGTTATAACCAGTTCTACATTTTTATGCATCGTAAGTATATACTTGGTAAGTCTCACAACCCATACGGAACATAACAATATGAAAACTAAGACTCTCCTTCCTATTTTCTTCGCTCTTGCACCTGGTCTTGCGCTTGCTCACAACCTTTTAATGGGTGAAGCAGTTCCAGCAGCAAAAGTAGACGCGTACGGCGAAATCGTACTGCAAGGTGAAGGTGTGGCGTACCAGCCTTGGGCGACACAACAAATGCTAGGAAAAGTACGAGTGATTCATGCCATTGCAGGACGCAGCAGCTCGAAAGAAATGAACGCGCCGTTGATGACAGCGCTAACTGACGCTAAGTTCCCGGAAGATGCCTACCAAACTACAACCATCATCAACCAAGACGACTCAATCTGGGGAACTGGCTCTTTTGTGAAATCATCAGCACAAGACAGTAAAAAAGAATTCCCATGGTCATCAATGGTTTTAGATGAGAACGGTGTTGTGGCTAGCACTTGGGCACTACAAGAAGAAAGCTCGGCAATCGTAGTGCAAGATAAGCAAGGTAAGATCCTGTTTATCAAAGAAGGCGCATTGACAGCAGATGAAATCAACCAAGTACTTGGCCTTATTAAACAAAGCATCTAATACTCACTCGCTCCTTGTTACTCTCAAGCGAGGAGCGTCATTCCTTTCTTTCTGCGTAAGTTCTTATTCCTGCATAGATAATTTGCTCTATACGAACAAAAGAGTGAACTTTTCATAAAAATGGGTGTTATATTATAACACTAGGTATCGTTTCGGGCTTTAAGATGCACTGTCGTTGGCAAGCAATTACACATCATTGGCATCGCACTGTTGTATTGTTCAGTGTTGCGTTGTTGATCGCTTGGAACTTTGCCACTATTGCTCATCAACTCGACCTCATTCCCGAACACCACAGTGAACATCATTGCCAAATGTTTGCCGGAGCGCATCAAGGGCTTGCGAAGGCTCAGCCAGAACTCAGTGCGCCCACCTTCTCTAGACTCGCTCACGTAGATGTAGCCGAAATCACCTCTCATTTAGAGGACGTCACGTATACCGCGCGTGCACCACCTAATTTTGCGTTCTAAAAACCACTACCCATACTAAGAACAAACCTTGTTATTCACTTTGCTATTTGAGCAAGTAACACATAAAAAATTAAACAAAATTAGGAATAAGAAAATGCCATCTAAACACGCTTTAGCTCTTGTTATCGGACTTTCTCTATCAGCTACTGCTAACGCAGAAGAATATCGTCAACATGAAGCGCACGTTCATGGTCATGTCGAATTCAACATTGCTCAAGACGGAAAAGACTTACTAATTGAAATCACTTCTCCAGGTGCTGACGTGGTTGGTTTTGAGCACGCACCTGAAAATGCAGAGCAAGAGCAAGCCTTAAAACGAGCGGTTGCCGCACTAAAAGACACAAACAAACTGTTTGCAATTAACCAGCAGGCGAAGTGTGTGATTGAAGAAGTTCAAGTCGCGCATACGCTTGGCCAAGATTCTCATGAAGGCCACGATCATGGTAACCACGAAGGACATGATCATGATAAGCACGACCACGATAGCCATGAGGGTCACGACCATGACAAACATGAGCATGGCGACCACGAGGGTCACGACCACGATAAACACGATCATGATGGCCATGAAGGTCACGACCATGACGAACATGCTCATGATGACCACCACGATCACGAAGGTCATGACCACGAAGGACACGATCACGAGCACGGCGGTCACGGTGAGTTCACCGTTGAGTACCGTTTCCACTGTGATTCAGTCGCCGATCTAAATAGCATTGATACGACTTGGTTCAAGCAATTCCCAGCAACAGAATCCATCAGCGTCAACTTATTTACTGACACAACTCAGTCTGCGACAAGCCTAAGCAAAAACAACACTAAGATCGCAATTAAATAAATCACATAGCGTGTGAGTGAGTGCTCACACGCTATTGCCTTGGTAATTTATTATGACTGAAACCACGTCAAACGTTGTTGAGCTGAATAATGCCCAGTTTGTCTGGCCCGGCTCAGAAAGCGCGACCATTAATATCCCACACTTACACATCGCTCAAGGTGAGCATGTCTTTATCAAAGGCCCTAGCGGCTGTGGTAAATCGACTCTGCTTGCCCTACTAACTGGAATCAATACTCTTACATCGGGTTCTCTGTCTGTACTTGATACCGATCTTGCAAGCTTAAGAGCAAGCCAAAGAGACAAATTTCGTGCCGATCACATTGGCTATATCTTCCAACAATTCAATTTGTTGCCTTACTTGAATGTGATCGAAAACGTCCTAATTCCATGCCAATTCAGCAAAATTCGCCGAGATCGCGTTGCACCAAACGCCTCGAATGCAACGCTTGAAGAGCAAGCAACATCACTGCTAGAACGTTTGCATCTTCCGAAAGCACTGCACAATAAGCCTGTCTCTGAGCTGAGTATTGGCCAGCAACAGCGCGTTGCAGCCGCCCGTGCACTGATCGGCCAACCTGAACTGGTGATTGCTGACGAGCCAACTTCAGCATTGGACCATGACAACCGCAAAGCGTTTATTGAGTTATTGATGGAACAAGCCAATCTTGCCAGCGCTACATTGGTTTTTGTTAGCCATGATCCAACTCTGGAATCTCTCTTCCACAGAACACTAAACTTGCCTGAAATCAATCAAGCGCAAACCCTAGGAGCCGCATCATGAGTGCCGTAGTAAAGCTCGCTTGGAAAAGCCTGATGAACCGCAAAGCGACGGCTATTCTCACCATCATGACAGTCGCGATTTCAGTTGTCCTTTTATTGGGTGTTGAACGCATTCGTACCCAAGCTAAGGACAGCTTCGCTAACACCATTTCTGGTACCGATTTAATCGTCGGTGGCCGTTCTGGACAAGTCAACTTGCTGCTGTACTCAGTATTCAGAATCGGCAATGCCACCAACAACATAGATTGGAAAAGCTACGAAGAGTTTGCTAACCACAGTGCCGTCGATTGGGCAATTCCAATCTCACTCGGAGATTCCCACAAAGGGTTCCGCGTAATGGGCACCAACCAGAGCTATTTCGAACACTATAAATACGGAAATAAACAGCCTTTAAAATTGTCCGAAGGCAGGGAGTTCAATGGCCTGTTTGAAACTGTGCTCGGCTCTGATGTCGCAAAACAGCTTGGATATAAAATCGGTAGCGAAATCATCATTGCACACGGCATCAGTGACGTTGGTTTTAGCCGGCATGACAACTTACCATTTAAGGTGGTTGGCATTCTTGCTCCTACTGGCACTCCTGTCGATAAAACCGTACACGTTTCTTTAGAGGCGATCGAAGCGATTCACGTAGGTTGGGAAAGCGGTGCCCGTTTAGGTCCGACCCCAAGTGCTAATGAGCTAAAATCACGCGACTTCCAACCTAAACAAATCACTGCCATGTTGGTTGGGTTAAAATCACGAATTCAAACCTTTGCCCTACAGAGGCAGATCAACACCTATCCGAAAGAACCTCTCAGTGCCATCATGCCAGGCGTCGCTTTGCATGAATTATGGGACATGATGTCCGTTGCCGAGCAAGCACTCATGGCTGTATCAGGCTTTGTGGTTGTGGCAGGGTTATTAGGCATGCTAAGCAGCCTATTGACCAGTCTGCAAGAGCGTCGTCGTGAAATGGCGATCCTGCGAGCCATGGGGGCAAGACCAAAACACGTCTTTTCCTTACTGATAAGTGAAGCCAGCTTATTGACCTTCGCAGGTATTGTGACGGGATTAGTGGGTCTTTATGCCATGCTTGCCCTCTTGCAACCAATAATCCAACAAAGTTATGGTATACACCTAACACTAACGGCACTGTCGCCGTATGAATGGATGTTGCTTGGCTTTGTACAATGTGCAGGCATTGTGATTGGCTTCATCCCGGCATTTCGCGCTTACCGACAATCGCTAAGTGATGGAATGACAATAAGGATTTAGTAAAAATGTGGAAAAAAATACTCGCTAGCTGTTTGCTGATGATTTCGTTTACCGCGCCTGTGATGGCCAGTGACGAACCATTAAAGCTTGATTGGATAGATCTCGTCCCAGAAGCCGAACGCAAGATGTTCGATAGTATGGGAATGCCAGCCACAGACCACAGCGGTGGTGCAGCAATGCAATCTAAGGTCGGTAACGTTCGTCCTGAATTGAACGGAAGCACAGTCAAGATTCCTGGTTTTGTCATTCCATTAGAAGGCGATGCAAATACCGTCACGGAGTTTTTGTTAGTGCCTTATTTTGGTGCTTGTATTCACGTGCCGCCACCGCCACCGAACCAAATCATCTATGTGAAGTTTCCTAAGGGGGCGCCAGTACAAGAGTTGTGGGATGTGATTTATGTGGTGGGCAAATTGAAGACTGAGACCATCAACCACGAGCTCGCAGAAACCGCATACGAGATCGAAGGCACGAGTATTGAAGCCTACGACGATATGTAGTTTGTTTTGATTTCACACCAAGGCGTCAATTTGGCGCCTTTTTTATGCCTGTCAGTTAGACTATATAGCGAGATAAATACGCTAATACACCAACATAAAGAACCAAAAGAAGCGCTATCGACAGGTGCTTTTTCAGTTTACTTGCGTCTGAATATTTCATCGCTCCTCCAAAATAACGATAACAATTTTAACAACTCATTATCATTTTGAATAGCCTTTATTCTGTCAAAATCCGGACGTGCCTCTCTAGTCGCAAAAAGCAGAAAGGTGTAAATTTAAGCAAGCGTTAACCGCAAGCTCTTGGCAGGAAAACAAATGGCAGAACCGACAAAGCAACCCGTTGTCATCGAACACGAATCGAATACACAAAAACAAACACATCACGAGAAAAAGTCTGGCTATATCAAAGACAGCGCAAGCCGTGTTCAAAGCATTGCTCAGATCTATGGGCTCGATGCTTTGCTGCAAAACGAACCTCCAGCAAAACCTGCATTAGAACGGGCACATTTACGTGAACAACGTCGCCAAGAACAAAGACAAAAAAACCTCGAACAAATCCTTAAACTCGCGCACAGCTCATGCCGTGATGAAACCGCCGGAGAGCCTGATCAAGATTGGTTGTATCGATTTTTCGATATGGCGCAAGACATCCACAACAGCTCAATGCAAAAACTTTGGGCGCAAGTCATGAAGCGAGAAGTTACCAACCCTGGTTCGACTTCCATGAAAGCGTTAAAAGTGCTGAAAGACATGTCACCACGGGAAGCCCAAACCCTACAAAGAGCCGCGACGTTAGCATGCAGCTTTGGTGGAGATACCAGTAGAAAGTTACTGATTGGCTACAAAGCACATGGCGGAATGTTCAGCTTTGGTAAACGTGACACCACCAGCAATCTCAATATGGGGAGTTTCCAACTTCCCTATTCCAGCTTATTAGTGTTGATTGAATTGGGCTTACTTCACAGTACTGAATTAGAGTCTGGAGAGATTGGCATTGAGACACCATTGATGCTCAACTATCAAGGCAAGAATTTATCACTGCAAGTGAATACCAAAGGTGTACGACTTTTGTATTACCGTTTTACACCGACGGGCAATGAGTTGTGTAAATTACTCGGAAACAAGCCAAACAATCAATATTACGACCAAATGTTATCGCTTTTAAATCATAAATTTAGTGTACATAGCGACACCAAAAGTCATGTTAATTACACCGTCTAAACGATGTCAAAAGAGCTTTTGGCCACCTATGATCCAAAAGCTCCCTGAGCAGTACAATGACTTTTTGGTCACCGATGATCCAAATGCTTTTTTATCGGATCACTCCGCGCTGTTTGAGGTCAATTAAGCACAACTCAACAAGCTCTTCGACGCTCTTCTCACCCGCAGGCAAATCAATTTCTGGATTTGCTGGCGCTTGATATTCCGAATCAATTCCCGTGAAGTTAGGAATTTCACCTGCACGCGCTTTTTTGTATAAACCTTTAGGATCGCGACTTTCACACACATCAAGAGAGGCGTTGACAAACACCTCAATAAACTCGCCCTCAGGAACTAAATCACGCACTAATTGGCGCTCAGCACGATGAGGAGAAATAAACGCAGACAATACGATTAGCCCTGCGTCTGCCATCAGCTTAGCGAGCTCACCAATGCGACGAATATTTTCTCTACGGTCTTGTTCAGAAAAGCCTAAATCGCTACATAAACCGTGGCGCACATTGTCGCCATCCAGCAAATAAGTGTGGTAACCCAGTTCAGCTAAGCGATTTTCCAAGGCGCCTGCCACCGTTGATTTACCCGCACCAGATAGCCCGGTAAACCAAAGTACCGCTGGCTTCTGTTTTTTTAATCCAGCACGAAACTGTTTATCAACCGAGTGCTGATGCCAAACGATGTTTTCATCTTTTACCGGAGTTTCGGCAGTCATAACGTATCCTTGTAAATTTACAGATTAAAACGGAAAAAAGACCGGAATCAGCGTCAGTACTAACACTGAATACACGATGGAAATCGGCACGCCAATTCGCACATAATCGGTCAATTTGTAATTCCCTACGCTGTACACCAACAAATTGGTTTGGTATCCGTAAGGAGAAATAAAACTTGCGCTAGCACCAAATAACACCGCCATGATAAAAGGCATAGGGTCAACGCCATAACCTACCGCCATGCTATAGCCAATAGGGAAAGACAGCGCCGCTGCCGCATTGTTCGTTACAAGCTCAGTCAATACCAAGGTCATGATGTAGGTTGCCACCAGCGCACCAAACACACCCCAACCATTGAACGCTTCAATAAACATGTCGCCCATTCGTACGGACAGTCCAGAGGAAATCATCAGTTGAGCGATAGATAACGCAGAACCAACAATCACCACAATATCGATTGGGAAACGACGACGCAGCTCAGAAAGCTGAATGACACCAAACGCGAGCAGAGCAATAAGATAAACCGCCAAACCTTTAATAATTGGCACCAACTCCAATAGAGCAAAGGCAATCACAGCGGAAAAGCCAATAAGCACTAATGCCGATTTATTGGCATCCAAACGTGCGCTGGAATCCAAATCGTTAACCAGAACAAACTCTTTACGATGGGCTCGACGTTCAGTTTCAAAACGCTTTCCGGGTACCAAAACCAGCGTATCTCCTGCCGCTAGGGTAATGTTACCCAAACCACCTTCAAGTCGTTCATGACCACGGCGAATCGCCACGACTACAGCATCGAATCGGTCCCGAAATCGACTCTCTTTCAATGTTTTGTGACAGAACGTGGCTGAAGAGCTTACTACCACCTCGATAAAGTTTTGGCCATTGAGATGCTGATGACCAAAGAGCGTCAGTCCAGGGATCTCTTGCAACGTAGCAACGCTTTCAACATCACCACAAAACAACAATCGGTCTTTTGCGTTGAGAACAAAATCAGGCCCAACTGACGGTACGGTCACGCCATCACGAACGACTTCGGCAAGGAACAGCTTTCTTAATGCTCGTAAATTATTTTCCGTGATAGTGCGCCCAACCAAAGGTGAGCCCGGCTCAACTCGAGACTCTAAGAAATAAGGTAAATCTTCTTGGCTTTGATCATCATAATTAGGCAACAAATAACTCAACGGGATCAAAATAAGCACGCCCCCAACCAGCACGGCTAAACCAATCATGGTCGGTGTAAAAAAGCTGAGACTTGGTAAGCCCGCATCCTCAACAAAGCTGTTGATTATTAAGTTGGTAGAGGTGCCAATAAGTGTCAGTGTGCCACCAAAAATCGCGGCATAAGAAAGCGGGATCAATAGCTTAGAGGGTGCGTGCTGCTGATTACGTTTGATCGCACCAATTAACGACACCACAACCGCGGTATTATTAGTAAAAGAAGAAAGCAACGCGGTAGAAAAGCCTAACTTGGCAATCACGCTACCAAGATTGCCCTCTGAAATACTGCGACTTACCCAACTGATCAATAAGGTTTTTTCTAATGCGCTCGATGCGAGAATCAACAA
The DNA here is from genome assembly GCF_002875385.1 of Vibrio sp. 10N.222.52.B12. Lineage (NCBI taxonomy): Bacteria > Pseudomonadati > Pseudomonadota > Gammaproteobacteria > Vibrionales > Vibrionaceae > Vibrio > Vibrio sp. 10N.222.52.B12. Next base: position 102,792 of record NZ_MDAW01000121.1, read on the forward strand.
GACCAGCGTCAGAAGAGAAGAGTTAGTAAAGTTAGCCGCAATGGTATTGAGCTCTAACATGCCCGCCATAAACGCAATAAAGGCAGCGCCAGCAAACACATAACTCGGCTTCAGTTTGGTTACAAGTAAACAAGTGATAATGCCAAGCAATATCGCTAATACAAATCCTTGTTCCCACATAGCCTTTCCTTACCAACAATCCCGATTCGGGCATAACAACGACATGTGCATACTGGCTGCACAGAGTGACAAATGAGTCACAAGATAAAAAGCAAAGCAAGCGAAAAAGAACGCCAGAATGCTTGGTTTCTTGGGCTTCCTAGCATTCTGGGTTCGGGGGAAAATCAGCCTGACTGCATTCGCAATTCGGTCAGGCTCAATGAACTCATTACTTCTTCAGTAACTGGCTCAGGTCTTTGGCTTCCCAATGTGGGAAGTGCTTACGAACCAGTGCATTTAGCTCAAGTTCAAACGCAGAGACATCGGTTAAGTCTCGCTCAACTGCCGCGAGACTCTCTTTCACCATACCAGCACCAACGGTAACGTTAGTCAGACGGTCGATGATGATGAAACCACCGGTATCAGCACATTCTTGATAGTTATCAATCGCAACGGATTCGTTGAGTGACCACTCACACAAGCCAATACCATTGAGAGGTAACTCTGGTGCGCTATGAGTTGAAAGGTTGTTAATATCGTATTGGTGGCGAATCGCCTCAACGTGACCAACGGTCTTCTTACCGGCAATCTTAATGTCATAGTCACGACCCGGTTGCAGAGGTTGCTCTGTCATCCATACCACATCAGCAAGTAAGTGGTTTGTCGATTCCACTTGCGCGTTTTCCAGCACAATCAAATCGCCACGACTGATATCAATCTCATCGTTGAGCGTCAGAGTTACCGCTAAACCAGCCTGCGCCTCTTGTACGTCACCATCAAAAGTCACAATACGTTCAACGGTCGATGTTTTCCCAGACGGCAATGCTTTAATGGCATCACCAACTTTCACCGAGCCCGATGAAATCGTGCCAGCGAAGCCACGGAAGTCGAGATTAGGGCGATTCACATACTGGACAGGAAAACGGAAATCACCTGCGCCTTTCTCTTGGTCAACATCCACATTCTCAAGCAACTCTAGTAGCGACGGGCCTTCAAACCAACTCAGGTTCTGACCCTTGTCTACCACGTTATCGCCTTCCAATGCGGAGATTGGAATGATTTGAATGTCCGTTTCACCTTCAAGGTTCTCAGAAAACTCTAAATACTCGTCGCGAATTTCTTCAAAACGTTCTTGTGAGTAATCCACCAAATCCATCTTGTTGATCGCAACAATAAAGTGCTTCAAACCCAATAGATTAGAAATGAATGAGTGACGACGAGTCTGATCTAATACACCTTTACGCGCATCAACCAAGATCACGGCAAGATCACAGGTCGACGCACCAGTTGCCATGTTACGCGTGTACTGCTCGTGTCCCGGCGTATCTGCAATGATGAACTTACGCTTCTGAGTCGAGAAGTAACGGTAAGCAACATCAATGGTGATGCCTTGTTCACGCTCAGCTTGCAGTCCATCAACTAGTAATGCCAAATCAGGCTTCTCACCTGTCGTACCCACTCGTTGGCTGTCTGAGTGAACCGCTGCTAATTGATCTTCATAAATTTGTTTTGAGTCATGGAGCAAACGTCCAATCAACGTACTTTTGCCATCATCTACCGAGCCACAAGTCAGGAATCTAAGCAGAGACTTGTACTGGTGTTGTGTTAAATAGCCTTCAATTCCAAGCTCGGCTAATTGAGCTTCAACTGCACTGTTCATTATCTTTCCTTAGATCCTTTAGAAGTAACCCTGGCGTTTCTTAAGCTCCATCGATCCAGACTGATCGTGGTCGATCGCTCGCCCTTGACGTTCACTTGAGGTTGCCACCAACATCTCTTCAATAATGCCCGTCAGCGTATTTGCCTCAGATTCAATGGCCCCCGTCAGTGGGTAACAGCCAAGAGTACGGAAACGAACACTCTTCTCTTCAATCACTTCACCAGGTTGAAGCTCCATACGTTCATCGTCCACCATGATCAACATGCCATCACGTTCAACAACTGGACGCTTGTCAGCAAGGTAAAGTGGGACAATCTCAATGTTCTCTAGATAGATGTATTGCCAGATATCTAGCTCAGTCCAGTTTGAAAGCGGGAATACGCGAATACTTTCCCCTTTGTTCACCTGACCGTTGTATGTCTTCCAAAGTTCAGGACGCTGGTTTTTAGGATCCCAGGTATGGTTCTTATCGCGGAAAGAATAAACACGCTCTTTAGCACGAGATTTTTCTTCATCACGACGCGCTCCACCGAATGCCGCATCAAAACCGTACTTATTCAGAGCTTGTTTAAGACCTTGAGTTTTCATGATATCTGTATGCTTGGAAGACCCGTGTACAAAAGGGCTACACCCCATTGCAAGACCTTCTGGGTTCTTATGAACCAAAAGCTCGAAGCCATATTTTTCTGCGGTACGATCACGAAACTCAATCATCTCGCGGAACTTCCAATCCGTGTCTACGTGCAGTAAAGGGAATGGAATTTTGCCCGGATAAAAGGCTTTGCGTGCAAGATGCAGCATGACTGAGGAGTCTTTACCAATCGAATACATCATGACTGGGTTATCAAACTCAGCAGCAACTTCACGGATAATATGAATACTTTCCGCTTCGAGTTGTTTAAGGTGAGTTAAACGTTGTTGGTCCATGTTTAGTATTTCCTTTTTAAGCTTGAAGGCTCATTACGTCCCTAATCTTTGGTCTGAAATTATATGGATCTGGCAATAGCACTTTTGTTGATTTCAGTACTAGACAAAAACCAGTCCAACTTTTGAGACAGACGCACAACTTCACCGACAACGATCAAAGAAGGAGCCTGAGCTTTTTTAGATAATTCAGATAGTTGGGACAAATCTCCCGAGAAAACTTTTTGTTGAATTTGAGTGCCACGTTCAATGATGGCGATAGGTGTTGAGGCCGCCCTACCATGTTTGATTAGCTGATTCTGAATATAGTGTGATTTCATCAAACCCATGTAGATCACTAAAGTTTGATTACCGCGTGCAAGTGTCGACCAATCCATATCGTCACTTTCTTCTTTGAGATGGCCGGTAACAAATAAGGCCGATTGCGCGTAATCACGATGAGTCAATGGAATCCCAGCATAAGCCGTCGCACCCGCAGCAGCTGTAATACCTGGCACAACTTGAAAACGCACGCCCGCATCAGCCAAGACTTCTAACTCTTCGCCACCACGCCCGAACACAAATGGATCGCCACCTTTAATGCGCACCACTTTGTAACCTTGCTTAGCAAAATCCACCAACAGTTGATTGGTCTTCTCTTGCGGCACGCTGTGATGACCTGCACGTTTACCCACGCAAACCAAAATGGTTTCGCTTGGAATTAGCGCCATGATCTCGTCAGAAACCAGATAATCGTAAAGTATGACTTCAGCTTGTTGCAGGCAGTTAAGTGCTTTTAACGTCAATAGTTCAGGGTCACCCGGACCTGCACCTACAAGGGCGACTTCACCAGATTGAAGAGATTGTTTGCTGAAACGCGGAAGATCGGCAGCTTGGTTATCCGAAACCAGCCGAGGCCTATTGATTGGGAAAGTCGTTACTGAATCTTTAACTGCCATGTGCTTGCTCATCATCCATTGATATCGTTATGCAAGGCATTATGGCGGTGGGTTTATATTACCGGAAATTCTAAAATTTCATTTTTTATTCAAAAAACTGCTAAGAAGCTTTTGTTAGGTCTCATTCAAAATGGTGAAAAAGGCATCAATTTTACACATTCCTCCGCATTTAATTGCCTAATGTTCACAGTTTTCTGCATCTTAGCCTGAGCTTGCACTAATATTTGTTACATTACGCTGTACGACCCCTCTATCCCATTTAATTGGAGCACCTCATGAAAATGGCAGTTAATCCCGTATCCGTCGCAGTTTTGAGCGGTATGTTGACGCTTGCAGGCCCAGCAATGGCCGATACCATCAAGCTTCGAATCATCGAAACCACCGATATTCACACCAATGTGATGGATTATGATTACTACAAAGACCAACCTTCACAACAAATTGGTTTAAGCCGCGCTGCAACACTGGTTAAACAAGCTCGTGAAGAAACAGTGAACAGTGTTTTAGTCGACAATGGAGACTTGATTCAAGGTAGCCCAATGGGCGATTACATGGCAGCGAAAGGGATTAAGACTGGCGAAGTTCACCCTGTTTACAAAGCAATGAACCAACTCAACTACGATGTGGGTAATATAGGTAACCATGAATTCAATTACGGTCTCGACTTCCTGAAGAAAACAATTGATGGTGCGAACTTCCCTTATATTAGTGCGAATGTTTTCGACAAAAAGACTGGCGAGCACTACTTCAAGCCTTATCTAATCAAAACGCATACGTTCAAAGATACCGACGGTCAAAGCCATGAAATCAAAGTGGGTTACATTGGCTTCGTACCACCACAAATCATGGTATGGGACAAAAACAACCTAGAAGGCAAAGTCTTTGCAAAAGACATCACAGAGACAGCGAAAAAACTGGTCCCTGAGATGAAAAAAGCAGGCGCGGACGTGATTGTTGCTATACCTCACTCTGGCATTTCCACTGACCCATACAAGTTAGGCGCAGAAAACTCAGTCTACTACTTAACGGAAGTAGAAGGCATTGATGCCATTGCGTTTGGTCACTCTCATGCGGTATTCCCGGGTAGAGACTTTGCCAACCTACAAGGCGTTGACAACGCAAAAGGTACTATCAATGGCGTAACGGCTGTGATGCCGGGTCGCTGGGGTAGCCACGTTGGTGTAATGGACTTGATGCTGAAAGAGAAAGACGGCAAGTGGCAGGTCGTAGAGGGTCAATCAGAAGCTCGTCCTATCTTTGACAAAGCAAACAAGAAGTCTCTGGTTAAAGCGGATAAAGGCATTGTGGATGCATTGGTAGAGGACCACAAAGGCACGCGCGAGTTTGTTAACCAACCAATTGGTAAAGCAAATGACGTGATGTACAGCTTCCTGGCACTTGTGCAAGACGACCCAACGATTCAAATCGTCAACCTAGCGCAGAAAGATTACGTGGAACGCTTTATCCAAGGTGACCCAGATCTTGCTGACATTCCGGTATTGAGTGCAGCGGCACCATTTAAAGTAGGTGGACGCAAAGACGATCCAAACGGTTTCACTGAAGTAGAGTCTGGGCAGCTGACTTTCCGTAACGCCGCAGACCTTTATCTGTACCCGAACACGCTTGTTGCAATGAAGGTTAAAGGTAAAGAAGTACACGAGTGGCTAGAGTGTAGTGCGGGTCAGTTCAACCATATTGATGTGAATAGCACTAAACCTCAGTCTTTGATCAACTGGGATAGTTTCCGTACGTATAACTTCGACGTGATCGATGGTGTTAGTTACCAGATCGACGTGACTCAACCTCCAAAATACGATGCCGATTGTAAAGTGATTAACTCTGACTCACAGCGTATCTTGAACCTGGCTTACAACGGTAAACCGGTTGATCCGAAGCAAGACTTCATCATCGCAACCAACAACTACCGCGCTTACAGTGCAACCTTCCCTGGTACTGGCCTGGACTTCATCGCATTTGATTCTCCAGACGAGAACCGTTCTGTGGTTGCCGCATACATCTCTCGCATTAGTAAAGAGCAAGGGGAAGTAACACCGAGTGCAGACAACAACTGGTCTTTCGCGCCAATTAAATCAAACAACAAACTCGATGTTCGCTTTGAAACGTCACCAAGTGACAAAGCCGCGCAATTCATCAAAGAAAAAGGACAATACCCGATGAAACGTGTAGCAACTGACGAGGTAGGTTTTGCGATTTACCAAATCGACTTAAACCAAAAATAAGTCTTATTTGGCAATGATGTTAAGCGGCTCTTGTGAGCCGCTTTTTTGTTCCGCTAGAATATAGAAAACCGCTTCTGAGTCATCACATGCACAACGACCTTTTTTCTGACCTAATCAATCACGGCTTCCTCGAAAGCGAAGCGAACCAACTTATTGAACACGGTCAGCAACTCGAACTTCCGACACGTCATATTCTTAACCACCAAGGTGAATTCAGCTCTCATATTTACTTTGTTTTAGCGGGGTTATGCCACGCGAGTTACCTGACCGACAAAGGTAAGGAATTCAGTAAAGAGTTCTACTGGGAAAAAGATTGGGTGATTGGTTTTGAGGGACTCATTAAGAGCCAGCCTTCCCCTTATTTATTAGAAACGCTAACGCCTTGTGATTTATTTTGCTTGCCCATAGAGGTACTACATCAATGGCGAGCAGAGAAGCACCCTATTTACCTCAAGCTGCTCGAAGCTCAATTAATGCATAAAGAAAACAAAGAACGCTTTATGTTGCTCTACTCTCCAGAAGAGCGCTACCAATTATTTTGTCAGCACTATCCAGATCTAGAACAGCGCATTACTGATAGTCAAATCGCGGCTTATTTGGGAATTACCGCCATCAGTTTGAGTCGTATTAAATCTCGATTAAAAACACATCACGAAAAGTAAAACTAAAATAATATTGACAGAAAACAATCGAAACAAATAGTCATAGTCTTATTACTAAGCAAAGCTATTACTTTGAAGTATAAGCAAAAATTAAATTTACCACCTAGATATACACCCAAATATACCACACCCTCCTTAACCATATTTTTACCTCACTCGCCGATTTTATACGCGAGTGAACCAATACGAGTAAAGGAAGAGGATTATGTTTGGAAAACTAAAAGCAGCAGCTGGTGATGCCGCCAACAATAAAGCAGCAACATTGATCACTGCACATGTAGAACCCGTTATGGAGGAAATTCAAGGGTTCTCTCCGACCATCATTATGGAAGACGACACGTATCAAAGCCACGTCATTGAACCGACTTTAGTTGCTCTACAGGCCGCATCGTCCGGCGTAACCTCTATGGTGCCTAACTTTGATGAGAAATTTGGGACCTGTATGTTCCACCTTCGTAGTGAACTACTTGAATTATCGGAAGACAAAGTCGAACTCATCGCCGACTTTAAGCAACAGCTACCAACGGCCGTAATGGAAGGATTAAAGCTGTAGCATAGAAGAAGAACGAATAAAAACGGCTACCTAAGTAGCCGCTTTTATTTTAAAAATAACGCTCTACTTCAGAATTCGAGCTCTAAATTGACGACCTTTCATCTTGCCGTTGCTGATGGTTTGCAATGCTTTCTTCGCGGCAGACTTCTCAACAGCCACATAAGAACGCATCGCCATCAATTGAATTTTACCTACTTGCGCACCAGTAATGCCGCCTTGGCCCGTTAAGCAACCGAGAATATCGCCAGCACGAACTTTCTGTTTCTTACCACCATCGATATTAATGGTCACCATTTTCGCCTGATATGGTTGCTGGTTTGACTTTGCAGGCAGTGTCGCTGGCATCACATCCATATCCAAGTATTCTTCGATACGAGCAACGCGTAAGCCATCTTTCTCACCAAAGAAGCTAAATGCTAAGCCTTTACTACCCGCTCGACCTGTACGCCCGATGCGGTGCACGTGAACCTCAGGATCACGAGACAATTCAAAGTTAAATACCGCATCAAGGTTATCTACATCAAGACCACGAGCGGCAACATCGGTTGCGACCAGGATAGAAACACTCTTGTTCGCAAACTGAACCAATGCTTGGTCACGCTCACGCTGTTCAAGGTCACCATGAAGGTCAATTACACTGAACCCTTTATGATGCAACTCATCGGTCACGTTCTGCACTTCTTTTTTTGTGTTACAGAACACAACAGCTGATTCCGGTTGGTGAGTCAGTAACAGGTTAGCCAGCGCTTCATCGCGAGCTTCCGAGCCTTCTACCTTGTAAAAGTATTGCGCGATACTTGATGTATCGTGTGTCGCTTCCACTTTAATCATTTCTGGCGATTGCATGATACGTTGAGCAATCTGCTCAATTTTTTCTGGGAATGTCGCACTAAACAATAAAGTTTGGCGCTGTTTAGGCGCTGCATCAATGATCGCATCCAACGCATCTTGGAACCCCATATCGAGCATGCGATCTGCTTCATCCAACACGAGCGTATTTAACTCTTCAAGGTTAATGCGGCCTTTATCTAGATGATCAAGGATACGTCCAGGTGTACCTACTAAGATGTGTGCACCATGCTCTAGAGAACCAATTTGAGGCCCCATTGGCATACCGCCACACAAGGTCAAAACTTTAATGTTGTGAATACCGCGACCTAGTGTACGGATCTCTTTCGCCACCTGATCAGCCAACTCACGGGTTGGGCATAGCACCAACGACTGCACGCGAAAACGCTTTACGTTGAGGTTTGATAATACGCCGAGACCAAATGCCGCTGTTTTACCTGAGCCTGTTTTACCCTGACCAATCACATCGCGCTGATTCAAAATCGCAGGTAAGCTCAACGCTTGAATTGGCGTCATATGGGTGTAGTTCAATGATTCAAGCGTCTCTAGTAGCGCTGGATTAAGCCCGACTTGGTCAAAAGTTTGTTTGCTCACAGGGAAATATCCTCAGGTGGGATGGAAAAGAGGGCACATTATCGCCAGATTTGTCACGAAGACCAGTTAAAATTAACCATTGTTAATGAGTAATAGCAGAAAACGACGTAAAGTCAGCTGCATTCGCTTATTAATGGATACTGGAAATGATCAACTGGACAGCCCTCCCTTTTACTCAACTGACCACGACTCAACTGTATGAAATGCTGCGTTTGCGTGTGGATGTCTTTGTCGTAGAACAAACTTGTCCCTACCCAGAGCTCGATGGCAAAGATACGCTTGATGGTGTCTATCACTTGTTGGGTTATAACGGAGATGAACTCGTCGCTTGTGCTCGTTTATTACCTGCAGGCACCACTTACGACAATGTGAGTATTGGTCGTGTGGTGACGAAACAAAATGCACGAGGCGGAGGTCTGGGACATGAACTACTTGAGCAAGCCTTACAACGGTGCCAACTGCTTTGGGCAGGTCAAACGATAGATATCGGCGCACAAGAACACCTGGTGGCTTTCTATGCGACTCATGGCTTTGAAGTTATTTCTGAAAGCTACCTTGAGGATGGTATCCCTCATGTGGATATGCGCCGAGTAAACTAAATGTCACCTCATCATTTGGCGCTATTCTTACTGGTTATCGGTAACTTGGCAGCATCACTTTCCGATGTTGCCGTTAAACTGATCGAAGGCGGAATTTCCCCCTTCCAATACATGTTTGTGCGCCAATTGGCTTCACTGTTGATCCTCTTACCTTTTTACCTCAAACAAAACCCAAGTAAACGCAGCCTCAAGCAAGTTCCTATTACTTTGTTGCGAGCGCACCTAATATTGATTGGTAGCGGGTGCATGATGGTAGCAGTCACTTACCTACCACTCGCAACCGCCAACGCCGTCTTTTACGCCGCACCAATTCTAATGTTGCCACTGTCAGTACTGTTTCTCAAAGAACATCCACCATTAAGAAAAGTATTACTGACTGGTTTTGGTTTCTTTGGTGTCTTAGTGGTACTCCGGCCAAATCACTTCCATTGGGCTGCGTTGTTTGCACTCGGTACAGCAACCACGCTGGCGATGTTCAATATATTGGTAAGAAAACTGCCTAGCGAACAATCTGTCGTCACGACGCTTTGGTGGACAACCTTATTCTCCCTGCCTGTGTCGACGCTATTAGCTGGGGTTTATTGGCAACCTATGACTTGGCAGGAACTAACGCTGGTAATCGCGAGTGCGATCTGTATTTTGAGCTATAACGGTCTGGCAGTATTGGCATATCAAAAAGCCCCCGCCGGAGAGATTGCCTTGGCGGAATACTCAGGGCTCGTATTCGTGACACTCTTTGGAATATGGTGGTTTGATGAGATTCCAGACTGGCTCACTGCAGTGGGAATTTTGATGATCGTGTTGCCTCTTCTTCCTTGGAATAAGAAAAAGAAACTAACCTCTTAACAGGAACAAGACAAAAGGATAGTAAATGGCAGAGAACAAGCAACGAGTAGTTAGAAACAAAAAAGGCGCGAATCATCGCGCCTTCTAGGAGTTCTTCTTTAACGTTACTTATTGCGACCGAATGTGCCATCAGATAAACGGAAAAACATCACCGACTCACCACTTTTTTCTAGTTGCAGCATGTCTAGCTTACCATCATCGGCGAGCTTAAAGCGGACTAATTGTCCTTGCTTGATTCGACTTAGCGGCTTGTCGCTGCCTTCAATTTTCACCAAGGCATTCAAATCGCCCATCGAAAGCTGATTACTACGGAACACTTGAGCAAGAGTATCACCATTTTTCACCGTATATTCTTTCCACTGTTCCGATTTTTTCTCTGCGTTTTGTGCAGAGCGTTGCTCACTCAAGCTTTGCGCGTTAAGTTGAATCGCCACACGTTGAGTCTCTTTCTCAGCTTGGGGCTCGATCAGCTGCTCAGTATCTTTAGGTACTGGAATAATCAGAAGTACCAGCACCACAGGTACCAATACCATTAAAGCTCGCTGATGTAGCTTTGGAAGACGATGCCAAAATTCGGTGACAGGTTGCATTCGCTCTTGCCACTTTTCTTTATTGAAAGGCTGCTTCCAGTCGATAGCAGCGAATTTCTGCTTCATCAACTCGACTTGGTCGACTTGCTGCTTTTTCTTTCTGCGACGATTCATTCTGATGAGTCCCTTAATACTTCTAGTGTCAGTATAAAAATACCAGCGCGGAGAGTATATGTTTTTCGCCAAAGTAAAATGTAATTTGGCGTAAATTAGCAGAAATTTCACTTGGAGTAAGAGATAAGTCACACCCTAAACCTCACATCGACACATTGATGCGCAATCATTTAAACCTAAGCGCGAAACTGCTATCCTGTTACCTTTATCACTCCTAATAAGAGCGACATTCATGTCTGAAATTAAATTTGAAACTGCAGAGCAGAAAGCAAGTTACGGTATTGGTCTGCAAATGGGTCAGCAACTTGCTGGTTCTGGTCTAGAAGGTCTAAGCGTTGACGCTATCGCAGCAGGTATCGCTACAGCACTAACTGGCGACATGCCATCAATCGAAATTGACGAAATCAACAACGCACTGCAAGAGCTTCACACTCGCGCAGAAGCCGTTCGCCAAGAAGCAGCAAAAGCAGCAGCAGCTGACGGCGAAGCTTTCCTAAAAGACAACGCTCTACGTCCGGAAGTAAACGTTCTTGAATCAGGTCTTCAGTACGAAATCATCACTGAAGGTACTGGTGAAATCCCAACAGCTGCAGCTCAAGTTCGCGTTCACTACCACGGTGAGTTAACTGACGGTACTGTATTCGACAGCTCTGTTTCTCGTGGCCAACCAGCTGAGTTCCCAGTAACTGGCGTAATCAAAGGCTGGGTTGAAGCACTTCAACTAATGCCTGTTGGTTCTAAGTGGAAATTATACATCCCACAAGACCTTGCATATGGTGAGCGTGGCGCAGGTGCTGCAATCCCTCCATTTGCAGCTCTAGTATTCGAAGTAGAACTACTAGACATCCTATAATTGAGACCTCTCTCAATAACAAATTCGAAGCGGCGCTCACTAGCGCCGCTTTTTTTGTCTAGAATAAACAGACTTGAGCTCAACGATCTTGAGTAGTCTCCCAAGTGACCTCTAAATGCTTGGGCTAAGAAACAACAATAATAATCGCAAGCCACACGGAGGTATTATGCGTAAAACTTTTCTCACCTTAACCTTGCTCTCAATGAGCATTGGTACTGCCCACGCTTTTCTCGATGCCGTTACCGATAAAGATACCCAAAGTGGTTTGATGGATATGGTCAGTGAGGGAATGGGTGCGGAATCTTCACCGCTGACGGATTTATTGACGAGCCAACTTCCCGTCTCGACTGAACAAGCTGCTGGCGGCACAGGTGCACTGTTAGCTCTAGCGCAAGGCCAATTATCGGATCAGAATAGCAGCGAGCTTCAATCGCTCATTCCGGGAATGGAAAATTTACAAGGGGCTCAAAGTCTACTTGGGAGCATTGAAAACTTAGGCGCTGTCCAAAGCACTTTCGACAAACTAGGCTTAGACCCATCGATGATCAGCCAGTTTGCTCCAGTCATTTTAGGATACTTAGGCGACCAAGGTGCAAGTGAAGGGTTGCTAAATTCCCTTAGTGGGCTTTGGGGAGCGGAAAGCTAAAAACGTAAAATCAGGAACTTAAAACCAGCAGTAGTGATTTTAAATGTGAGATAAGGGAGTGAGTCCACTAAAGGTAAAGAGAAAATTTCGATACTCGATTATCTCTAGGAAACAAATTTCAGACACAAAAAAGCCGAGCTATTGCTCGGCTTTTTTTGTTCTTACGAACTGAGATTACTCAGCAGCTTCTTCAGCAGCTGGGCGATCTACAAGCTCAATGTAAGCCATTGGAGCTTTATCACCAGCACGGAAGCCAGCTTTTAGGATACGAGTGTAACCGCCCTGACGAGCAGCAAAACGTGGACCTAGTTCGTTAAACAGTTTTGCAACTACTTCGTTATCACGAGTACGTGCAAATGCTAGACGACGGTTAGCAACACTGTCAGTCTTAGCTAGTGTAATCAAAGGCTCAACTACGCGACGTAGCTCTTTTGCTTTTGGCAAAGTAGTCTTGATAACTTCATGACGTACTAGAGAGCTAGCCATGTTGCTAAACATCGCTTTACGATGTGAGCTGTTGCGGTTGAGTTGACGACCACTCTTACGATGGCGCATGACCTAATCCTTCTAACTAGTATCGATTAATCTTCAGCGATTGATGCAGGTGGCCAGTTTTCTAGGCGCATGCCCAGAGACAGACCACGTGACGCAAGTACGTCTTTAATCTCAGTAAGAGATTTTTTACCAAGGTTAGGCGTTTTAAGTAGCTCAACCTCAGTACGTTGTACTAGATCACCGATGTAGTGAATCGCTTCTGCTTTCAGACAGTTAGCAGAGCGAACTGTTAGTTCAAGATCGTCTACAGGACGCAGTAGGATCGGATCGAATTCTGGCTTCTCTTCCTTCTCCTCAGGTACACGTACATCACGAAGATCTACGAACGCATCCAGTTGTTCAGCTAGGATAGTAGCTGCACGACGGATTGCTTCCTCAGGTTCTAGAGTACCGTTTGTTTCCATATCGATAACTAGCTTGTCTAAATCAGTGCGCTGTTCTACACGAGCTGCTTCTACAGCGTAGGCAATTTTGTCTACAGGACTGTAAGTAGCATCTACTAGTAGGCGACCGATTGGACGCTCGTCTTCTTCGTTATGGATACGCGCAGAAGCTGGAACATAACCACGACCACGTTCTACTTTAATACGCATTGCGATTTCAGCATTGTCATCCGTTAGGTGACAAATAACGTGTTCAGGGTTAGCGATCTCTACATCACCATCATGGGTGATGTCACCTGCAACCACAGGGCCCGAGCCTGATTTGTTCAAAGTAATGAACACTTCATCTTTGCCTTCGGCAACGCGTACAGCCAAACCTTTAAGGTTTAGAAGGATTTCAAGAATATCTTCTTGTACGCCTTCTTTAGTGCTGTACTCATGAAGTACGCCTTCGATTTCTACTTCTGTCACAGCACAACCTGGCATAGAAGATAGAAGAATACGGCGAAGTGCATTACCCAGAGTATGACCAAAGCCACGCTCTAATGGCTCAAGAGTTACTTTTGCGTGAGTCGAGCTGATTTGTTCGATGTCAACTAGACGTGGCTTAAGAAATTCTGTTACAGAACCCTGCATTGTGTCCTCTCTTTAGTTTAAACCTTACTTAGAGTAAAGCTCGACGATCAATTGTTCGTTGATGTCAGCTGATAGATCAGAACGCTCAGGCATACGCTTGAATGTACCTTCCATCTTGCCACCATCTACTTCAATCCAAGTTGGTTTTTCACGTTGTTCAGCAACTTCTAGAGCCGCTTTAATACGAGCTTGCTGTTTAGCTTTCTCGCGAATAGAAACAACGTCATTAGCCGCTACTTTGAAAGAAGGAACGTTTACAACTTTACCGTTAACTAGGATAGCTTTGTGGCTAACTAGCTGACGTGCTTCTGCGCGAGTTGCGCCAAAGCCCATGCGGTAAACTACGTTATCAAGACGACCTTCAAGAAGCTGAAGCAGGTTCTCACCTGTGTTGCCTTTAAGGCGTGCAGCTTCTTTGTAGTAGTTACGGAATTGTTTTTCTAGAACGCCGTACATACGACGAACTTTTTGCTTCTCACGAAGCTGAACGCCATACTCAGATAGACGACCGCGACGAGCGCCGTGTACACCTGGTGCGTTATCAATTTTACACTTGGTATCGATCGCGCGAACACCAGACTTAAGGAATAAGTCAGTGCCTTCACGACGGCTAAGCTTCAGCTTAGGACCCAAATATCTTGCCATGATCTTTCTCCAGTAATCTAAAAAACGTTATACACGACGTTTCTTAGGTGGACGACAACCGTTATGAGGGATTGGTGTAGCATCAACGATGTTTGTGATGCGGAAACCAGCAGCGTTCAGAGCGCGAACAGTAGATTCACGACCTGGACCAGGACCCTTAACCATAACTTCCAAGTTCTTTAGACCGTATTCTTTAGCCATTTCAGCACAACGCTCAGCAGCAACCTGTGCAGCGAACGGAGTAGACTTACGAGAACCGCGGAAACCAGAACCACCTGCAGTAGCCCAAGCTAGAGCGTTACCTTGACGGTCAGTAATGGTTACGATTGTGTTATTGAAAGAAGCATGGATGTGCGCAACGCCATCTGCAACTTGCTTGCGTACGCGCTTACGAGCGCGAGTTGGTTGTTTAGCCATTGTACTCTACCTTCCCGATTATTTCTTGATCGGCTTACGCGGACCCTTACGGGTGCGAGCGTTGGTTTTAGTACGCTGTCCACGTAGTGGTAGACTGCGACGATGACGAAGACCACGGTAACAGCCAAGGTCCATAAGACGCTTGATGTTCATAGATACTTCACGACGTAGATCACCTTCTACAGTGTACTTAGCTACACCATCACGCAGTTGATCGATCTGATCTTCAGTTAGTTCACTGATCTTAACATCTTCAGCAATACCCACTTCAGCTAGGATAGCTTGAGAGCGAGTTTTACCGATGCCGTAGATCGCTGTTAGAGCGATTACAGCGTGTTTCTGATCAGGAATGTTAATGCCTGCTATACGGGCCATTATTCACTCCTAAGTGGTTCTATAAAAGAATTAGCCGCAGCAAAGCCCGTTATGGATACGCTGCGGGATACTACTTCTTTTGCACGCAAAAGGTAGGCCGAGGAATATACTCGACCTAACCTTCGTTTTCAAGTAAAAATTTCTGCTAATTAGCCTTGGCGCTGTTTGTGCTTTGGCTCACTGCAAATCACGCGAACGACACCGTTACGCTTGATTACTTTACAGTTACGGCAGATTTTTTTAACGGAAGCACGAACTTTCATTGCTAAACTCCGTAATTGAAACTGAGTCTACCGTCGCTATTAACGACCGTAGCCTTTCAGATTCGCTTTCTTCAACACAGAATCATACTGTTGAGACATCAGATGAGTCTGTACCTGTGCCATAAAGTCCATGATAACAACAACTACGATAAGTAGTGATGTACCGCCGAAGTAGAAACGTACGTTCCACGCGACCATCATGAACTCGGGAATCAGACAGATAAAGGTAATGTACAGTGCGCCCGCTAGGGTTAAACGTGTCATTACTTTATCGATGTACTTCGCTGTCTGCTCACCTGGGCGGATACCGGGTACGAATGCACCGGACTTCTTCAAGTTATCCGCTGTTTCACGCGGGTTGAAAACCAACGCCGTGTAAAAGAAACAGAAGAAGATAATCGCTGCTGCATAAAGCATTACATACAGAGGTTGACCTGGGCTAAGAGCCAAAGACACGTCAGTTAACCAACCGAACGCGCTGCTCTCACCGTTCTGACCAAACCACTGAGCCAGTGTTCCTGGGAACAGGATAATGCTTGATGCGAAAATCGCTGGAATAACACCTGCCATATTAATTTTAAGTGGCAGATGCGAGCTCTGTGCAGCAAATACTTTACGACCTTGTTGACGCTTAGCGTAGTTAACGACGATTCGGCGTTGACCACGTTCCATGAAAACAACGAAGTAAATTACTGCGAAAGCTAATACCGCGATTAACAGTAGAAGAAGTACATGCAATTCACCTTGACGCGCTTGCTCGATTGTTTGACCGATTGCAGAAGGCAATCCAGCAACAATACCTGCAAAAATCAGAATGGAAATACCATTACCGATTCCTCGCTCTGTAATTTGTTCACCTAACCACATTAGGAACATGGTACCGGTTACTAAACTTACGGTAGCAATTAGCGTAAACATGGTTTGGTTCATTACAACCAGATTGTCGACCATGTTTGGTAAGCCAGTTGCAATACCAATAGCTTGGAATGTTGCAAGTACAAGCGTGCCGTAGCGTGTATATTGGCTGATCTTACGACGGCCTGCTTCACCCTCTTTCTTGAGTTCCGCTAACGCTGGATGAACTACAGTTAGCAATTGGACAACAATAGATGCCGAAATATACGGCATGATGCCCAATGCTAATATAGATGCACGCTCAAGTGCACCACCGGAGAACATGTTAAACATTTCTACGATGGTACCTTTTTGCTGTTCGAACAAATCGGCAAGTACAGCAGCGTCAATACCAGGAATCGGCACAAATGAGCCGGCTCGGAATACTAAAAGTGCACCAATTACGAATAACAAGCGCGACTTTAGTTCACTTAAGCCGCTCTGAGCACTACGAAAATCTTGTCCTGGTTTCTTAGCCATCTGTACCTCGTTCCTCGAGATTATTCCTCGATTTTACCGCCTGCAGCTTCGATTGCAGCTTTAGCGCCTTTAGTCACGCGTAGACCTTTAACAGTCACAGCTTTGCTTAGGTCACCAGAAAGAACGATCTTAACGAATTCGATGTTCTTAGTGATAACGTTAGCAGCTTTTAGGCTGTTAAGATCAACTACGTCACCTGTTACTTTCGCTAGCTCAGCTAGACGAACTTCAGCAGACACTAGGCTCTTGCGAGAAGTGAAACCGAATTTAGGTAGACGTTGTTTTAGAGGCATTTGACCGCCTTCAAAACCTGGACGAACAGAGCCGCCAGAACGTGACTTTTGACCTTTGTGACCACGGCCACCAGTTTTACCTAGGCCAGAACCGATACCACGACCTACACGCTTCGGAGAAGTTTTCGAGCCAGCAGCCGGTGATAGAGTATTCAAACGCATTTCTGATTACTCCTCAACTTTAACCATGTAGTAAACCTTGTTGATCATACCGCGCACGCACGGAGTATCTTCAAGTTCTACTGTGTGGTTGATTTTACGAAGGCCTAGACCGCGCAAAGTAGCTTTGTGCTTTGGCAGGCGACCAATTGAGCTTTTAGTTTGAGTTACTTTAATAGTTGCCATGGTGTTCTTACTCCGAAATAGCTTCAACAGTTAGACCACGTTTAGCAGCAACCATTTCTGGCGACTTCATGCTACCTAGTGCATCGATCGTTGCACGAACGATGTTGATAGGGTTCGTAGAACCGTATGCTTTAGATAGTACGTTGTGTACACCAGCAACTTCTAGTACTGCACGCATCGCACCACCTGCGATAACACCAGTACCTTCAGCAGCAGGCTGCATGTAAACTTTAGAGCCCGAATGGCGACCTTTCACTGGGTGGTGAAGAGTGCCTTCGTTTAGCGCGATAGTAGTCATGTTACGACGCGCTTTTTCCATTGCTTTTTGAATCGCTGCAGGTACTTCACGAGCTTTGCCGTAACCGAAACCTACACGACCGTTACCGTCACCAACTACTGTTAGTGCAGTGAAGCTCATGATTCGACCGCCTTTAACCGTTTTAGAAACACGGTTAACTGCGATTAATTTTTCTTGCAAATCATTCGCTTGAACTTGTTGTTCTTTAGCCATCTTCCAACCCTACCTTAGAATTTCAGACCAGCTTCGCGAGCAGATTCTGCTAGCGCCGCTACTCGACCGTGGTATTGGAAACCAGAACGATCAAATGCAACTGCAGTTACGCCTTTTTCAAGAGCGCGCTCAGCAACAGCTTTACCTACTGCTTTAGCTGCATCAACGTTACCAGTGTATTTCACTTGCTCACGGATCGCTTTTTCTACAGTAGAAGCTGCTGCGATAACCTCAGAGCCATTAGCCGCGATAACCTGTGCGTACACGTGACGAGGAGTACGGTGTACAACTAGGCGAGTCGCACCCAGTTCTGCAATCTTACGACGTGCGCGTGTAGCACGACGGATGCGAGATGCTTTCTTATCCATAGTGTTACCTTACTTCTTCTTAGCTTCTTTAGTACGCACATTTTCATCTGCGTAACGAACACCTTTACCTTTGTAAGGCTCAGGTTGACGGTAAGAACGAATGTCAGCCGCAACTTGACCAACTAGTTGCTTATCACAACCAGTAATGATGATTTCAGTTTGGCTTGGACATTCAGCTTTAATACCCGCTGGCAACTCGTGCTCAACTGGGTGAGAGAAGCCTAGTGTTAGACCTACAGCGTTGCCTTTAATAGCAGCACGGTAACCAACACCTTTAAGAGTTAGCTTCTTAGTAAAGCCTTCAGTAACACCAACAACCATGTTGTTAACTAGAGCGCGAGCTGTACCAGCTTGTGCCCATGCGTTAGCAAAACCTTCTTTAGGACCGAAAGTTAGGTTGTTTTCTTCCTGAGCAACAACAACTGCATTGTTAACAACGCGTGTTAGTTCGCCCTTCGCACCTTTTACAGTGATTTCTTGGCCGTTTAGTTTCACCTCTACGCCGGCTGGAATAGCGACAGGTGCCTTAGCAACACGAGACATATTCTACTCCTATTAAGCTACGTAGCAGATGATTTCACCACCAAGACCTGCTTTACGTGCAGCGCGGTCTGACATAAGACCCTTGGAAGTTGAAACGATAGCAATACCAAGACCACCCATTACAGAAGGAAGTTGATCTTTCTTCTTGTAAACACGTAGACCTGGACGAGAAACACGTTTAAGTTGCTCGATTACTGGTTTTGCTTGGAAGTACTTAAGTGTAACTTCTAGCTCAGGTTTTGCTTCGCCTTCAACAGCGAAGTCAACGATGTAACCTTCAGCTTTTAGTAGTGCAGCAATTGCAACTTTAAGCTTTGAAGAAGGCATTTTAACAGCAACTTTGTTTGCTGCCTGACCGTTACGAACGCGGGTCAGCATATCCGAAATCGGATCTTGCATGCTCATATGATTTACTCCAAATGATTAAGTGGCAATTACCAGCTAGCCTTACGAAGACCCGGAATCTCGCCTTTCATGCAAGCTTCACGAACCTTAATACGGCTTAGACCGAACTTACGTAGGTAACCGTGTGGACGACCAGTTTGGTTACAACGGTTGCGCTGACGTGATGCACTTGAATCACGTGGAAGAGATTGCAGTGTAAGAACCGCATTCCAACGATCTTCTTCAGATGCGTTTACATCGCTGATGATAGCTTTTAGCGCTGCACGCTTTTCAGCGAACTTAGCTACTAGCTTCGCACGTTTTGCTTCACGTGCTTTCATTGAATTTTTAGCCATAACAGTAACCCTTCACCTTACTTACGGAATGGGAAGTTAAAGGCAGCCAGCAGAGCACGGCCTTCCTCATCAGTACCAGCAGACGTCGTAATAGTGATGTCTAGACCGCGTACTCGATCAACTTTATCAAAGTCGATTTCCGGGAAGATGATTTGCTCGCGAACGCCCATGCTGTAGTTACCGCGACCGTCAAAAGACTTAGCGCTAACACCACGGAAGTCACGTACACGTGGAAGTGCGATAGAGATTAAACGCTCTAAAAATTCCCACATACGTTCGCCACGCAAGGTTACTTTACAACCGATAGGGTAGCCTTCACGGATTTTGAAACCTGCAACAGATTTACGAGCTTTAGTGATAAGTGGCTTTTGACCAGAGATCGTTGCCATATCAGCAGCTGCGTTTTCTAGCAGTTTCTTATCGTTGATTGCTTCACCAACACCCATGTTTAGGGTGATTTTCTCGATTCTAGGGACTTGCATGACGCTTGTGTAGCTAAACTGTTTGGTCAGTTCAGCGACTACAGACGACTTGTAGTAATCATGCAGTTTCGCCATAGTAGAACTCCAAATTACTTCTATTAGTTAGAAACGATTTCGTTGTTAGATTTAAAGAAACGAACTTTCTTACCATCTTCAAAACGGAAACCGATACGGTCAGCTTTACCAGTAGCTGCGTTAAAGATCGCCACGTTAGAAACATCGATAGCTGCTTCTTGCTCTACGATACCGCCTTGGATACCTAGTGCAGGAACAGGTTTCTGGTGTTTCTTAACAAGGTTGATACCTTCAACGATAACTTTACCAGTTGCTAGGACCTTAGTTACTTTACCTTTCTTGCCTTTGTCTTTACCAGCAAGAACGATTACTTCGTCATTACGACGGATTTTAGCTGCCATTTCTACGTGCTCCTTACAGAACTTCTGGAGCCAGTGAAACGATCTTCATGAACTTATCGCCACGAAGTTCGCGTGTCACAGGACCAAAGATACGTGTACCGATTGGTTGCTCAGTAGTGTTATTCAACAGTACGCAAGCATTTCGGTCGAAGCGAATGACAGAACCGTCAGGACGACGTACGCCTTTACGGGTGCGCACTACAACCGCCTTCATAACGTCACCTTTCTTTACTTTACCGCGAGGAATTGCTTCCTTAACAGTAACTTTGATGACGTCACCGATATGTGCATAACGGCGGTGTGAGCCACCCAGAACCTTAATACACATTACGCTGCGTGCGCCTGAGTTATCAGCTGCGTCCAGCATACTTTGCATTTGGATCATGTTAGTGCTCCGCTAAATATTAATAACTAGACCCATCACGGGTCGGGCTGCCTCTTAAAAGAGACGCGGATTGTACCACCCTTTTTTGTGATTGGGTAGTCAAAAAATAAACGGCCCCAAAAATTTTTTGGAGCCGCTTTCCTACCTATAGAATAGTGAAGATTACATCTTCGCCTTTTCTAGGACTTTTACCAATGTCCAAGACTTAGTCTTAGACAGTGGACGACACTCTGCGATTTCAACTTTGTCGCCTAGGCCACAAGTGTTGTTTTCGTCATGTGCGTGTACTTTAGTCGTACGCTTTACGTATTTACCGTAAATTGGGTGTTTCACCATGCGTTCGATAGCAACAACGATAGACTTGTCCATCTTGTCGCTAACTACACGACCTTGTTGAGTACGTTTTACTTCGCTCATTATGCGCCTGCCTTCTCAGTCAAAACAGTTTTCACACGTGCGATATCACGGCGTACAGCTTTCAGAGTATGAGTTTGCTGTAGCTGACCAGTTGCAGCTTGCATGCGCAAGTTGAACTGTTCGCGTAGCAAATTCAATAGCTCAGCGTTAAGCTCTTCAACGCTTTTCTCGCGTAGATCTTGTGCTTTCATCACATCACCTGCTTAGTTACAAATGTAGTTTTGAATGGCAGTTTACGAGCCGCTAGGCGGAACGCTTCACGCGCCAATTCTTCAGGTACACCACCCATTTCGTACATAACCTTACCAGGTTGGATTTGGGCTACCCAGTACTCAACGTTACCTTTACCCTTACCTTGACGAACTTCAAGTGGTTTTTCTGTGATTGGTTTGTCTGGGAACACACGGATCCAGATTTTACCTTGACGCTTAACGTGACGTGTCATTGCACGACGTGCCGCTTCGATTTGACGAGCAGTTAGACGACCACGGCCAACAGCTTTAAGACCGAATTCGCCGAAGCTTACATCAGTACCTTTAGCTAGACCACGGTTACGACCTGTCTGAACCTTACGGAACTTAGTACGTTTAGGTTGTAGCATCTGTCGACTCCTTACTTACGGCCTTTACGCTGCTTCTTAGGCTTATCGCCTTTAGGCTCTACAGCGTTAGCTGCTGGCATACCACCTAGAATCTCACCTTTGAAGATCCAAGTTTTAATGCCGATCACACCGTATTGAGTGTGAGCCGAAGAAGTTGCGTAATCAATGTCTGCACGTAGAGTGTGTAGAGGCACACGACCTTCACGGTACCACTCAGAACGTGCGATTTCAGCGCCGCCTAGACGACCGCTTACTTCCACTTTGATGCCTTTAGCACCTAGACGCATTGCGTTTTGTACCGCGCGCTTCATAGCACGACGGAACATAACACGACGCTCTAGTTGAGACGCGATGCTATCGCCAACAAGTTGTGCATCAAGTTCAGGTTTACGTACTTCAGCGATGTTAATTTGCGCTGGTACACCTGCAATTTTTGCTACAGCTGTGCGTAGTTTCTCAACGTCTTCACCTTTCTTACCGATTACAACGCCTGGACGAGCAGTGTGAATAGTCACACGGATGCTCTTAGCAGGACGCTCGATAACGATGCGTGAAAGAGATGCTTTTTGTAGTTCCTTAGTAAGGAACTGACGTACCTTGAAGTCGCCGTCTAGGTTGTCAGCGAAATCTTTGGTGTTAGCAAACCATGTAGCATTCCAAGGCTTAACGATGCCAAGACGAATACCATTAGGATGTACTTTTTGACCCATTGCTTACTCTCCTAGTCTCTAGCGATCTGCTACAACAACAGTGATGTGGCTTGAACGCTTCAAGATACGATCCGCACGACCTTTAGCACGAGGCATAATACGCTTCATGGTTGGGCCTTCATCTACAAAGATTTTTGCGACATTCAGATCGTCAATATCTGCACCTTCGTTGTGCTCCGCGTTAGCGATAGCAGACTCTAGAACTTTCTTAACTAGAACAGCAGCTTTTTTGTTGCTGAAAGTTAGGATTTCTAGAGCTTGGTCAACAGATTTACCACGAATTAGATCCGCAACTAAGCGAGCTTTCTGAGGCGAAATGCGAGCAAAGTTATGTTTAGCAATAGCTTCCATCATTTACTCCTTAACGCTTCTTAGCTTTCTTATCCGCAGCGTGACCGCGGTAAGTACGTGTTGGTGCGAATTCACCCAGTTTGTGACCGATCATTTCTTCAGTTACAAATACTGGTACGTGCTGACGACCATTATGGACAGCGATGGTCAAACCGATCATCGTAGGGATGATCATTGAACGACGGGACCAAGTCTTAATAGGCTTTTTGTCTCCGCTTTCCACCGCTTTCTCTACCTTCTTCAGCAAGTGTAGGTCAATAAAAGGACCTTTCTTGAGAGAACGTGGCATGGCGATTCCTCTTTATATAGATTACTTGTTACGACGACGTACGATGTACTTGTCAGTGCGTTTGTTCTTACGAGTCTTGAAGCCTTTAGTTGGCATACCCCAAGGAGATACTGGATGACGGCCACCAGAAGTACGACCTTCACCACCACCGTGTGGGTGATCAACCGGGTTCATTACTACACCACGTACGGTTGGACGTACGCCGCGCCAGCGTGAAGCACCAGCTTTACCAAGTTCACGTAGCATGTGCTCAGAGTTACCAACTTCACCGATTGTTGCACGGCCTTCAGAAAGAACTTTGCGCATTTCGCCAGAACGTAGACGGATAGTTACGTACGCACCGTCGCGAGCAACGATTTGAGCGTAAGCACCAGCCGAACGAGCTAGCTGACCACCTTTACCAGGTTTTAGTTCAACGTTGTGTACAGTTGAACCTACTGGGATGTTACGCATTGGAAGAGTGTTACCAGCTTTAATCGGTGCATCAACACCAGATTGGATAACATCACCCGCGTTAACACCTTTAGGTGCTAGGATGTAGCGACGCTCACCGTCTTTGTAAAGAACTAGAGCAATGTTTGCGCTACGGTTTGGATCGTATTCTAGACGCTCAACTTTCGCTGGGATGCCATCTTTAGTACGTTTGAAGTCAACTACACGGTAGTGGTGCTTGTGACCACCGCCGATGTGACGTACTGTGATACGACCGTTGTTGTTACGACCACCGTTCTTAGAGTTTTTCTCTAGAAGAGGTGCGTATGGCTTGCCCTTGTGTAGGTCAGCGTTAACAACTTTAACAACGTGACGACGACCAGGGGAAGTCGGCTTACATTTAACAATAGCCATTCTTAACTACTCCTGTTATTCCGCGCCGCCAACAAAGTCAAGATCTTGACCTTCTTTCAAAGTAACGTACGCTTTCTTAACGTCGCTGCGGCGACCTTGGCGTAGACCTTGACGTTTGGTCTTACCCTTAGTGATAAGAGTATTTACAGACTTAACTTCAACTTCAAAAAGCTTTTCTACAGCTGCTTTGATCTCTTTTTTAGTTGCATCTTTAGCTACTTTGAAAACGATAGTGTTCGCTTTCTCAGCTGCCATAGTTGCTTTTTCAGAGATGTGCGGAGCACGTAGAACTTTTAGGATACGCTCTTCAGTGATCATGCTAGCATCTCCTCAACTTGTTTAACTGCGTCAGCAGTCATTACAACTTTGTCGAACGCGATTAGTGAAACTGGATCGATACCAGCAACATCACGTGCGTCAACTTTGTATAGGTTACGAGCCGCTAGGAATAGATTCTCATCTACTTCGCTAGTCACGATTAGAGCGTCAGTTAGCTCAAGCTCTTTAAGCTTAGCAACTAGCTCTTTAGTCTTTGGCGCTTCAACTGAGAAGTTATCAACAACGATTAGACGCTCTTGACGAACTAGCTCAGAAAGAATGCTCTTCATAGCACCGCGGTACATTTTTTTGTTTACTTTTTGGCTGTGATCTTGTGGTTTCGCAGCAAAAGTAACACCACCTGTACGCCAGATTGGGCTACGGATTGTACCAGCACGCGCACGGCCAGTACCTTTTTGACGCCATGGCTTAGCGCCACCGCCAGAAACTTCTGAACGTGTTTTTTGAGCACGAGTACCTTGACGAGCACCTGCTGCAAACGCAACAACTACTTGGTGTACAAGAGCTTCGTTAAACTCACGTCCGAAAGTAGTTTCGGAAACAGTTAGTGCATCAGCACCTTTAACCATTAGTTCCATTACTTACTCCTGAGACGTTATGCTTTAACAGCTGGTTTAACGATCACGTTGCCACCTGTTGAGCCTGGTACTGCACCTTTAATAAGAAGCAGATTGCGCTCAGCGTCAACACGTACGATCTCTAGGTTTTGAGTCGTTACACGCTCAGCACCCATGTGACCTGCCATTTTCTTGCCTTTAAATACGCGACCTGGAGTTTGACATTGGCCAATTGAACCCGGTGCACGGTGAGACAATGAGTTACCGTGAGTCATATCTTGAGTACGGAAGTTCCAACGCTTAACAGCGCCTTGGAAGCCCTTACCTTTAGATGTACCAGTAACGTCTACTTTCTTAGTTTCGTTGAATAGTTCAACTGTTAGCTCAGCGCCAACTGCGAACTCTTCACCGTTTTCCAAACGGAATTCCCAAAGACCGCGACCAGCTTCAACGCCAGCTTTAGCAAAGTGACCTGCTTCAGCTTTGTTTACACGGTTAGCTTTCTTAGAACCAGCAGTTACCTGAATTGCTGCGTAGCCGTCTGTCTCAAGAGTTTTAACTTGAGAAACACGGTTTGCTTCAACTTCAACAACTGTTACTGGGATAGAAACGCCGTCTTCAGTAAATACGCGGGTCATGCCCACTTTACGACCGATTAGACCAATCATTCTTCTAATCTCCCTTAACCTAGGCTAATTTGAACGTCAACGCCCGCAGCAAGGTCTAGACGCATTAGAGCATCAACAGTTTTGTCTGTTGGCTCAACGATGTCGATTAGACGCTTGTGAGTACGAATTTCGTACTGGTCACGTGCTTTCTTGTTAACGTGTGGAGAGATAAGAACTGTGAAACGCTCTTTACGAGTTGGCAGTGGGATTGGACCACGAACCTGTGCGCCAGTGCGCTTAGCTGTTTCAACGATTTCCGCTGTAGAAGCGTCGATTAGTTTGTAATCGAATGCTTTTAGGCGGATACGGATACGTTGGTTCTGCATGAGACAGAGCTCCAATATTAAAAATTACACAAACAATATCGCCACTCAAACTCGTTAAGACGAGAGAATGCCGATTGATTTATGTGAAACCGTAGCGTCCAAGATTAGGACACATTGTCAGTTAATTTTCGATTAACTACCCCTACATACCAGAGTCACGTCTGGGGATAGTTTTTCCGAAGAAAAGATAGCTAATTGTATTAACCGCGAACATAAGCTGAGTCTACATTACCTCGTAAATCCGAAGATTTACTCGCTCCTCATTGCTCATTGGTTCACAACTGGCTTAACCAGTGCGACGCATTATACAGATCACACTTTAGGATGCAAGACCTGAGTGAAAAATAATCGAACAAAATTTAACCGCTCGATTTATCCTTCAGCTTTTGCTTTCGCCATAAACAAAAAGGACGCCGTAGCGTCCTTTTTTAAACAGGAATGATAATAGCGCTGGCTATTACTTCTTGCTTGATAGTGCACCGAAACGCTTGTTGAAGCGATCAACACGGCCGCCTGTATCAACGATACGTTGCTTACCAGTGTAGAATGGGTGACACTTGTCACATACGTCTAGGTGGATAGATTCCTTCGCTAGAGTAGATTTGAACTCAAAAGAGTTGCCGCAAGAACAAGTAGCAGTTACTGCTTTGTATTCTGGGTGGATACCAGCTTTCATGGGATAACCTCAATAGTAGGCCGTGTCGCTATACGAGTCTAAGCCGCACACCACACGTAATTAATAATAGAAATGAGTACCGCATCGGCCAATTGCCGAAGCCATATCTCAAGGCGCAGTATAGTAATGAATCACTTTGCTGGGATCAACACATTTGGCAACTTTTTCGCCACTTTTTTCACCAGTACGTATGTACTGAAGGCTTTCTGCCGCCTTATTTGAGGTTTACTCGAATTTCGCCGAGGGTTTTAATAGACTATACCCTCTTCTTCCCTCTTTTATATAGTTAAGATTCTATGCGCCCATCCATCGCTAGAGTGGCACTGCCGGTCCCACTCGACAAACAGTTCGATTACGTCATTCCTGGGCATCTCTTTCCGCTCATTGGGGGAAGAGTATCTGTTCCTTTTGGCCGACAGACCCTTGTTGGTGTAGTCACAGCGATGGTGAACCATTCTGACTTTCCTAAAGAGCAACTTAAGCCAATCAAAGCCGTATTAGATGCTCAACCGCTATGGCCAGAGAATTTATATTCCTTGCTCACGTGGTGCAGTTACTTTTATCAATACCCTCTCGGCGATACCTTACACAATGCAATGCCGGCGGCGCTACGTAAAGGGAAGCCAGCGGACTTCGCAACGCTGCAAGAATGGCAGATCACCGAATCAGGTAAAAATAAATTAATGCAAGGCTTGGGAAGAGCGGTTAAACAGCAGCGCGTATTGCAGATGTTGGTTGATGGCGTAGTTCCGCATCAAGAGTTCATCGACCAAGAAATTCCCTCAACAGTGCTAAAGACCTTGGAAGAAAAAGGCTGGGTTGAGCGCATAGAGAAAAAGCCTACTATCACCAAATGGGGTAATCACGTTGAGCGCGATGTTGAAAAGCCCAAGGTTAATCATGAACAGGCGCTTGCGATTGCCAGTGTGAATAGCCAAACCGGGTTTGCTTGCTATTTATTAGAAGGAGTAACGGGATCTGGTAAGACTGAAGTTTACCTGAACCTGATCAAACCTGTACTCGAGAAAGGCAAGCAGGCACTCGTTCTCGTACCGGAGATTGGTCTAACACCACAAACCATTAACCGCTTTAAACACCGTTTTAATGTTCCTGTTGATGTGATTCATTCTGGATTGAATGATACCGAGCGGCTCAATGCGTGGCTTTCTGCAAGAGACAAAGCCGCCGGCATCATTATTGGAACCCGCTCGGCCCTGCTCACACCTTTTGCCGATCTCGGTATTATTATTGTCGATGAAGAGCACGATGCATCTTACAAGCAACAAGACAGTCTGCGTTATCACGCTCGTGATGTCGCCGTGATGCGCGCCCATAAAGAGCAAGTGCCTATTGTGCTTGGTTCTGCAACCCCTGCTTTGGAAACGCTGCACAACGCACTTACGGGGAAATATCATCATCTGACCCTGACACAACGTGCTGGTTCAGCGGTTCCGACCACGAATAAAGTCCTCGATGTCAAAGGGCTGTATTTGGACAGCGGCTTATCGGCTCCTCTAATTGCTGAAATGCGCAAGCACCTAAAAGCAGGCAACCAAGTGATGTTGTTCTTGAACCGTCGTGGCTTCTCGCCTGCACTCATGTGTCATGAGTGTGGTTGGATTGCGGAATGTAAACGTTGCGATGCGTACTATACCTTCCATCAATACAGTAACGAGATTCGCTGCCATCATTGCGGCTCACAACAACCTGTAATTCATCAATGTCAGGGCTGCGGTTCGACCCAGCTTGTGACGGTTGGCGTGGGAACCGAACAACTTGAGTTGCAACTGGCCGATCTTTTCCCTGAATACAAAGCCATTCGTATAGATAGAGACAGCACGCGCCGCAAAGGCAGTTTAGAAGATGCGCTTGAGTCCATTCGCAAAGGCGAATACCAAATTCTGATTGGAACGCAGATGTTGGCGAAAGGTCACCACTTCCCTAACGTCACCCTTGTTGCACTATTAGATGTCGATGGCTCTCTTTATAGTAGTGATTTCCGTGCTTCTGAAAGACTGGCTCAGCTATTTATTCAGGTTGCAGGCCGAGCTGGCCGAGCTAGCAAGCCTGGTGAAGTGATACTTCAAACTCACCACCCCGAGCACAGCTTGTTGCAAGCCCTTTTACATAAAGACTACCGACACTTTGCTATGACGGCATTGGAAGAACGCAAGTTAGCTCAACTGCCACCATATAGCTTTTTAACGCTGTTTAAAGCCGAAGCGAACCAAAGTGAAATTGTCGAGGATTTCCTTCGTCAGGTGCGTTTTACTCTTGAATCACATCCGCTATTCGATGATTCCTGCATGGTGCTGGGACCAACACCTTCACCACTTGCTAAACGTGCAGGTAAGTATCGCTGGCAGTTACTTTTGCAAACTCAGCATCGCTCATTGATGCAAAAGTTATTAACCAGTGCCAAACCTGCTATTGAGTTGTTGCCAAATGCCAAGAAAGTTCGCTGGAATTTAGACATAGAGCCACAAGATCTCAGCTAGCAAACGTTTAACCATGTAATGAATTGCCTTTTAATGTGAGTAAAATCACAATAGGATTGCAATTTTTGTTAAACAGACCGTAACTTTACCTTTAGAAATGAATAGACTATTCAAATTAGTAAAGTCTAAAGTGGATCAGTCACATAGGCTTCAATTAGAACAATGACAAACGTCACCTTGGCGAATATTTTAAGAGGGTAAAAACTATGGCGACAATGAAGGATGTTGCCCAGCTTGCAGGGGTATCTACTGCGACAGTATCACGAGCATTAATGAATCCAGAAAAAGTCTCTTCTTCAACAAGAAAGAGAGTGGAAGATGCCGTACTAGAAGCTGGTTATTCACCAAATTCATTAGCTCGTAACTTACGAAGAAATGAATCAAAAACCATTGTCACTATCGTTCCGGATATTTGCGATCCGTACTTCTCAGAGATCATTCGCGGTATCGAAGATGCAGCGATGGAACATGGCTATCTGGTTCTGCTTGGCGATAGCGGTCAACAAAAGAAACGTGAGAGCTCATTTGTAAACTTGGTCTTCACCAAACAAGCCGACGGTATGTTGCTGTTGGGTACAGACTTACCCTTTGACGTCAGCAAGCCTGAGCAAAAGAACCTACCACCTATGGTGATGGCCTGTGAGTTTGCCCCTGAGTTGGAGTTACCAACTGTTCATATCGATAACCTGACTTCAGCGTTTGAAGCGGTGAACTACCTAACGCAACTTGGTCATAAACGCATCGCGCAAATCTCTGGCCCGGACACTGCAGTACTTTGTCAATTCCGTCAGCAAGGTTATCAACAAGCGTTGCGTCGCGCAGGCATCAATAAAGAACCACAATACAGTGTGATTGCAGACTTCTCCTTTGAAGGTGGCGTACAAGCCGTTCGCAAACTGCTTGAATTACCAGAGCCCCCAACGGCACTCTTCTGTCACTGTGACACCATGGCGATTGGAGCCATTCAAGAAGCAAAGCGTCTTGGTCTGCGTATCCCTCAAGATTTGTCTATTGTCGGCTTTGATGACATTCAGTTCGCGCAATACTGCGATCCACCACTGACCACCATTTCTCAACCTCGCTACGAGATTGGTCGCCAAGCGATGCTGATGATGCTAGAGCTACTGAAAGGCCATGATGTACATGCTGGCTCTCGACTGCTCGACACTAAGCTTGTCGTTCGTGGTAGTGCTGCGCCTCCACCATTACGATAAGCAACGCAAGACTCCCCAAGCGACGCATTTAGCGTCGCTTTTTATTCTCAACTTTCCTGCACGTAACTAACAAGATTACACGAATAGGGTGTTTTATCTTTTCAATCTGGATTAACATATTTGCCAGAATCCTTGATGACCTGAAGTAACCGTGGCAAATAGAGATTATGTAAGACGCGGACGCGGCGCTCCGAAAAAGTCTGCAAAAAAACAACCTTCAAGAAAAAAACCTTGGCGTAGCGGTCTACTGGCAATTTTGCTCGTGGGCGGTTTTGGCTATGGGCTGTATTTATTAAGTTCAGATCCTGAGCCGGAAAAAACAGTGGTTGTTGAAACACCAACAACAAATACCACCAGCAAGCCAAAGCCGAAGAAAGACATTCCACCTCCACCGGAAGAGAAGTGGGAATACGTCGATACGCTTCCAAAACGTGAAGTCGAAGTCGTCGCCAAAGAAATTCAGGTATCCAAAGTCCCTTACGTTATGCAATGCGGCGCTTACAAGAACCAAAGCCAAGCAGAAGAGCGTAAGTTAGCGATCGCCTTCCAAGGCATGACAAGCCGAGTAATCAAAAAAGACGGCAGCTCTTGGTACCGTGTTGTACTTGGCCCATACAAGTTCAAACGTGAAGCAGAGAAAGATCGCCACAAATTGCAACGCGCGAAGATCGAACCTTGTGCGATTTGGAAAGAGAATCTTTAAACACTGGCCCTAGGAGCTAAGATCCTAGGGCCTTTCTTTTCGCCCCCTTGAATCCCCCACTCACTTACCCCATATACTTAATTAAATCCAAAGAGAAATAATTAAGAGGTCGACTGTGACTACCATTGTATCTGTACGTCGAAACAATAAAGTCGTCATCGCGGGTGATGGCCAAGTGTCGCTAGGCAATACCGTAATGAAGGGCAATGCACGTAAAGTTCGCCGCCTATACAACAACCAAGTACTTGCCGGTTTTGCTGGCGGTACTGCGGATGCCTTCACCCTATTCGAACGCTTCGAAAGCAAACTACAAATGCACCAAGGCCACCTAACTAAGGCAGCAGTGGAACTTGCAAAAGACTGGCGTAGCGACCGTGCACTTCGCAAACTAGAAGCGCTGCTAGCTGTAGCGGATGAAACGGCTTCACTTATCATCACAGGTAACGGTGACGTAGTTCAGCCAGAGAACGATCTGATTGCCATTGGCTCCGGTGGCGCATACGCACAAGCAGCAGCAACCGCACTATTAGAAAACACAGACCTAGACGCACGCGAAATTGCAGAGAAAGCACTGAACATCGCTGGCGACATCTGTGTATTCACCAACCATAATCACACTGTAGAAGAACTAGAATCTACAGTAGAGCTTCCTAAGCCAACGGCTTAAGCGTAATCGTAACGAAGTAAGGAAAGAATATGTCTGAAATGACTCCTCGCGAAATCGTTCATGAACTGAACCGCCACATTATTGGTCAAGAGAAAGCAAAACGTTCGGTTGCGATTGCCCTACGTAACCGCTGGCGTCGCATGCAGCTTGAAGAAAGCTTGCGTGTAGAAGTGACACCCAAAAATATCCTAATGATTGGTCCTACTGGTGTAGGTAAAACGGAGATTGCTCGCCGTCTTGCCAAACTGGCTAATGCACCATTCATCAAAGTCGAAGCAACCAAATTCACCGAAGTAGGTTATGTTGGTAAAGAAGTCGAAACCATCATCCGCGATCTTACCGATGTAGCAGTGAAGATGACACACCAGCAAGCGATGGAAAAAGTAAAATTCCGCGCTGAAGAGCAAGCAGAAGAGCGTGTTCTAGATGCCCTACTACCACCAGCTCGTGATGCTTGGGGTCAATCTGAGCAAAAAGAAGACACATCGAACACCCGCCAAATCTTCCGTAAGAAACTACGTGAAGGCCAGTTAGATGATAAAGAAATCGACATCGACGTAGCAGCACCGCAAATGGGTGTGGAGATCATGGCGCCTCCTGGTATGGAAGAAATGACCAACCAGTTACAAGGCATGTTTCAAAACCTTGCTGGCGACACGAAGAAGAAACGCAAACTGAAAATCAAAGACGCAATGAAAGCGTTGGCAGAAGAAGAAGCAGCGAAGCTGGTAAACCAAGAAGAGCTGAAAGAGTCTGCGATTTTCAACGTCGAGAACAACGGTATCGTGTTCATCGACGAAATCGACAAGATTTGTAAGCGCGGCGAAAGCTCAGGTCCTGACGTTTCTCGTGAAGGTGTTCAGCGTGACCTACTACCGTTAATCGAAGGTAGCACCGTATCAACTAAGCACGGCATGGTGAAAACAGACCACATCCTATTTGTGGCATCTGGTGCATTCCAAGTAGCGAAGCCTTCTGACTTGATTCCAGAACTGCAAGGTCGTCTGCCTATTCGTGTAGAGCTAGAAGCACTGACCAGTAACGATTTCAAACGTATTCTTACTGAGCCAAAAGCATCTCTGACTGAACAATACGTTGCGCTAATGAAAACAGAAAGCGTGGATGTAGAATTCACTGAAGACGGCATCACTCAAATCGCAGAAGCAGCATGGACCGTGAACGAAACTACTGAGAACATCGGTGCTCGTCGTCTGCATACCGTGATGGAGCGTTTGATGGATGAGATTTCTTACGACGCGACTGAAAAAGCGGGTGAGAAGTTCGTCATTGATGCGGCTTACGTGAAAAACCGCCTAGGCGACACGATTGAAGATGAAGATCTAAGCCGCTTCATTCTGTAATAAGCCCAGTATAGAGACCAAAGCCCAGAACTATGCTTCTGGGCTTTTTCGTTCCGAATGACAGTTACTTTAGCAAACTCTAGAGCAAGAAAGTTCGTCATCCTAGCGAGCTCAAGCGAGACTGAGGATCTAATAACAACGTACTCCAACTCTTCAACATTGACCTTAAATCAAAGCGCAAACGAACAATAGATTCTGAATCACCTCGTCCCTCGTTGTTCAAAATGGTGGTTTACTTTAAGAAGCTCTAAACCAAAAAAGTTCGTCATCCTAGCGAGCTCAAGCGAGACTAAGGATCTAATAACAACACACTCCAACTCTTCAGCATTGACCTTAAATCCAAGAGCAAACGGACAATAGATTCTGAATCACCTCGTCCCTCGTCGTTCAAAATGAAGGTTTACTTTAAGAAGCTCTAGACCAAAAAAGTTCGTCATCCTAGCGAGCTCAAGCGAGACTGAGGATCTAATAACAACGTGCGCCGTACCCTTCCCTTTCCCAAAAAGCCCCGCTTTATTCCCTCAAATATGAAAACTGTGTTCCTTACTTGTAACCCTTTGACTCTTAATTGACTTGCTTTAGGTCAATAGCGTATCTGTCGCTTTGTGCTTATACTGGGCACATTGGTTACTAGCACGAAATATCCATGAAACAATCTCTAAAGATCTGGCTTGAAGCCGCGCGTCCTAAAACATTACCGCTTGCACTGGTATCAATTTTGACCGGTAGCGTACTCGCCTATTCAGCGGGACACTTTTCTCTGACCATTGCCATCATGGCTTTCGTCACAGCTACGTTACTGCAAATACTATCTAACCTTGCCAATGATTATGGCGATGCAGTCCAAGGTACAGATAATGACAACCGCTTGGGCCCTCAGCGCGCGATGCAGTCTGGCGCCGTAACTGCCGCTCAGATGAAAATGGCGATCATCTTTAATATCGTTCTGACCGCGATTGCAGGCCTTATTTTGGTGTTTTACGCACTGAGTTCTTTTGAGAGCATCATTACCTTTATCGGCCTCGGCATTCTGGCCATTATCGCAGCGATTGCTTACACCATGGGCAGCAAACCATACGGCTACGTTGGTTTGGGCGACCTGTCTGTCTTCATCTTCTTTGGATTACTTGGCGTGTCTGGTACCTACTTCCTGCATACCGGTCATGTGGATGCGACATTGTTCTTACCAGCATTAGGCTGCGGTTTGTTAGCCGTAGCAGTGCTGAACATCAACAACATGCGTGACATTGAGAACGACAGCGAATGTGGTAAACGCACGATGGCAGTTCGACTTGGTCAACGTAAAGCAAAGCAATACCACTTCATCTTACTCGGTGGCGCCCTACTCGCCTTTGCGGCTTATTTACTTATTCAAGACAAGCCGGTTTGGATCAGCTTACCCTTCCTGCTAAGCATCTACGTAGTAGCGAATCATGGCAAAGCGGTTTGGGATACCGAAAAACCCGCACAAATTGCCCCAATGATGCCCGTTGTTGTGAAATGCTCACTGGTCACTAACGTTTTATTTGCAACAATTGTGGTAGCTCAAACTCTGATGAGTTAAAAAAGGATTGTCATTGCATTGACTTAATGCCTAGATATACTCAAAGACAACAGTTTCTGTTTAGAAAGGTACGCTATGGAATACAATACCTCAGCACTCTGTGATATCTATCTTGATCAGGTAGATGTAGTTGAACCGATGTTCAGTAACTTTGGCGGCCGCGCGTCGTTTGCCGGGCAAGTGACGACGGTTAAGTGCTTTGAAGACAACGCACTGATCCGCGAAACGCTAGAACAAGACGGAATCGGGCGAGTATTGTTGATCGACGGCGGAGGGTCCCTACGCAGAGCCTTAATAGATGCAGAAATCGCAACCCTTGCAGAAGAAAATGAATGGGAAGGCATTGTCGTTTACGGTTGTGTCCGTGAAGTGGATGAACTAGAAGACATGAACCTTGGCATTCAAGCGCTCGCTTCTATTCCTGTTGGCGCAGCTAACCAAGGCGTTGGTGAAATCGATGTTCCAGTAAACTTTGGTGGTGTTAGCTTCCTACCGGAAGATTACATCTATGCAGATAGTACTGGCATTATTCTTTCTCCAGAACCGCTCAATATCGATCTCGAGTTGGATGATGATGAAGAGGAAGAAGATGAGGAAAGGTTAAACTAACCTAACGCCATTTACGGCTACTAGCCAAATACGCAAACACCCGCCGAAGCGGGTGTTTTTGATTCTGGATACTTAAGTGGATTATTCCACTTCGTCCATCTTGCCAAGTAGTGCACGAATGCGCTCTTGCCACTGAGCGTGCTCTTGTTGAGCTTGCTGAGATTTTTGCTCAAGCTCTTCACGTTGAGAACGCATTTCGTTAGCTTCAGCTTCTAATTTCACTTTGTCTTCTTTCAGCTCTTCTACTTCCATCTGAAGAAGAGTGATTGTGTCAACTGCAGTTTGAATTTTCGCTTCTAGTTTTTCTAGTACTTCAAAAGACATCTTGGCCTACCTATTGTTATTCCGTGGGACGATGGCGAGCGTTCGCTTGCACCTTACCTATGAGGTTCATTCTACTCAGCGTAGCGATGAGAAACACTTACTATATTCGATATTTTGCATCATTCGGTTAAAAAATCGGCGCAATCTCACTAAACGCTGACTTTTCTTATCCTAGAAGCATTTTTGAGCAATGTATTTTCCCATCACTACCCCATAAACTCACCCAAGTATTGATCAAATTCAACTTAGTTAAAGTAAAAGCTCAGCAAAAAGGCAAACGTTTAACTGACGATGTGATAAAATCGCCGCGCAAATTATTCTTCCCTCTTGTTACTTGGAGACATCATGAAACGCGATTTAGCAATGGCATTTTCCCGTGTTACTGAAGGTGCCGCTTTGGCTGGTTACAAATGGCTTGGCCGTGGCGACAAAAACGCAGCGGATGGTGCTGCTGTTGAAGTAATGCGCACCCTGCTGAACAAAACAGACATCAGTGGTGAAATCGTTATTGGTGAAGGTGAAATCGATGATGCACCAATGCTGTACATCGGTGAACAAGTGGGTATTGGTGGCGACGAAGTCGATATCGCTGTCGACCCAATCGAAGGTACTCGCATGACCGCAATGGGTCAATCTAACGCACTAGCAGTATTGGCAGCGGGTGAGAAAGGCAGCTTCCTTAAAGCACCAGACATGTACATGGAAAAACTGGTTGTCGGTCCTGGCGCTAAAGGTGTTATCGACCTAGGTAAGCCACTTAAAGAAAACCTAGAAAACGTAGCAAAAGCACTGAATAAACCTCTTGATACGCTAGTCGTTATTACGCTTGCGAAGCCTCGTCACGATGAAGTGATCGCAGAGATGCAAACCATGGGCGTTCGCGTATTCGCAGTGCCAGACGGCGACGTAGCCGCTTCAATCCTAACTTGTATGCCAGACAGCGAAGTCGACATGATGTACTGCATCGGTGGTGCACCAGAGGGCGTGGTATCGGCAGCGGTGATTCGCGCACTAGACGGTGACATGCATGGTCGTCTTCTTCCTCGTCATGAAGTAAAAGGCGATACCGAAGAAAACCGTATCTACGGCTCAGCAGAGCTACAACGCTGCGAAGAGATGGGCGTAAAAGCGAATGTTGTATTGAAGATGGAAGACATGGCACGCAGCGACAACGTAGTCTTCTCTGCAACGGGGATTACGAAAGGCGACCTGCTAGAAGGCATCTCTCGCCAAGGCAATATCGCAACAACAGAAACTCTGTTGATCCGTGGCCGTTGTCGTACTATTCGTCGCATCAAGTCTACACACTACCTAGAGCGTAAAGATCCTGAAGTACGCGATATTATTCTTTAGGCATGGTTCGAGGCTTCCGCTCACCCAGAGCTGGAGCCTTTCTCTCCTTGTAAGCCATTTAAGCTTGCTCTGTCATCATAAGAGTGCGTTATTCTAGCGAGCACTAACGAGACTAAGGATCTAATAACAGCGCCCTCAACTCTTCCTCATTCATCTTAAGTCAAAGCACAAACGGACAATAGATTCTGAATCACCTCGTCCCTCGTTGTTCTGAATGACGACATATATTTGTGCGCATGAACACAGACCCAACAAATCCACAGACAAATTAAGTCAACACTTTTCTTTACTAACCCTATCGCGCATAATATGTACTGACGTATAAATGGTGGGTATATGAAGACCGTAGATAGGATTTTGCAAATCGTTAAGCGTGATGGCTCTGTCACAGCGAAACAACTCTCTTCTGAACTGGGTATGACAACCATGGGTGCGCGTCAGCATCTGCAAGGTTTGGAAGATGACGGTATCCTGTCGATTCATGATGTAAAAGTCAAAGTGGGTCGCCCTGCCCGCCATTGGTCTCTGACCCAAAAAGGTCATGAGCAATTTGCCGATCGTCATGGTGAACTGACCATTCAATTTATCGAAGCCGTAGAGCATATCTTCGGTAAAGACGGATTGGAGAAAGTCACGTCTGAGCGCGAGAAACTCACCTTACAAAACTACCAACAACACCTTGAGCAGTGTGACTCTCTAGAGAGCAAACTAAAGACATTGGTTACTCTGCGTGAACAAGAAGGCTACATGGCAGAACTAGAACAAGATGAACATGGTTTTATCCTCATCGAAAACCACTGCCCTATTTACAAAGCCGCGACTCGCTGCCCAAGCTTGTGCCAATCTGAGCTCAACGTCTTCCAGTCACTTCTCGGCAGTGACACAAAAATAAAGCGCGATGAGCACATCATCAGTGGCCAGCGTCGCTGCGTGTACCGCATTCAAGCCTAGTATTTCGACTCTCTTCCACTTTATTATGAACATACGCTCTTATTAATGAGACGATGTTGTAATTCTTTCTATCTCCGTTTCTGCATGGATTAAGCTTTTAGTAACTAGGAGCAACATCCAATGGATTTGGAGATAACCATGCCAAGCACCCACAAACCACAAGTTTTACCCTCATTCGATGAAATGGTAAAAATGGCGGAACGCGATCCCGAAGCCTTTGAACAGTTTCGTCATGACATGGCAAAAGAGATGATAGAAGGTGCCTCAGAGCAGATGCAGCCAAGGTTATGGGCGCAACAAAGCCACATAGATAGGGTCATCCACAACTGCAAAAACCCAAACCACACCAATGTCGTGCTGATGAATGAGCTACAGAAACAGGTCGTGAAATTCAGAGAGGCATTACAGGGAGAACCTTCACCAACTCAAAAAGCTGATGTAGTTGAGTTGAAGGCATTTAAAGATAGGGATGATTTTTACTAAAACTCATTGGATAAATCGAGAAAGTCAGGGTTCGTTTTTCTCACTAAATCTAACTTCCACTCTCGCTTCCATTGTTTCAGCTGCTTTTCTCGGTTTATGGCAGTTGCCATATCTTCGAACAACTCAAAATAAACGAGCTTATGAACGTGATACTTTTTGGTAAAACCTTCAACGACTCCGTTTTTATGCTGCCATATTCTTTGGGCTAGTTGGCTGGTAACACCAATGTAGAGAACAGAGTTATTTTTTGAAGTTAGGATGTAAACGCAAGGTGTTTTGTCGATGGTTCATTCTCCTTAATGAGTTGTTTTAGTTTCCTATTGTGACCCACCAGCACAGTTAGCTTACTTCAAACTCGGAGCACTCGGTGAGTAGATTCTGAATCACGCTCGTCCCTCGCTGTTCAGAATGACAGTTAATTTAACTTACTATTAAATAAAAGAAACCCGTCATTCTAGCGAGATTAAGAGTCTACTTTCAACAAGTACGATACCTTAGAAAGGACTCCTTATTGCAGTTACTTTAAGTCACTATTAAATAAAAGAAATCCGTCATTCTAGCGAGCTCCAGCGAGACTAAGAATCTACTTTCAGCAAGTACGATACCTTAGAAAGAACGCACTCTCGTAGTTACTTTAAGTCACTATTAAATAAAAGAAGTCCGTCATTCTAGCGAGCTTCAGCGAGACTAAGAATCTACTTTCAGCCAGTACGACACCTTAAAAAAGACTCCTTCTCGCAGCTACTTTAAGCCACTCTTAAATAAAAGAAATCTGTCATTCTCGCGAGCTCCAGCGAGACTAAGAATCTACTTTCGACAAGTTCGCTACCCAAAGGCCTTACTTCGGCTCAGGGCCGTAGTTGTTTTGACCTACCGTGCCTTTCAAGAAACCACACTCCACCAGAATCCACAGACCACAAATCAGAGAAATCGAAGCGACCATCATTTGCGGTGTTGATGGGTCTTGCGCTGCTGGGTTCGTCATTGGCGTTGCAACTCGCCCAATGATCAACGGGATATTCAACGCCAACCAGTAAATTGATTTATTACGGTCATGCCAGCGCTTAGTGGTGATCGCTAAGTCTGGGATAAGAAGAATCAATAAGAAGATAGGCAGAAGAATATAAGAGAACGCAGGGAACAACTTACTGATGCCCGCACCGAAGCCCAAGATCATGATGTAGTAGATGATATTCCACACCCAGTAAGTTTTACGGCCTATACGACCTTGGAAAGAAAACAGTAGTTCTTTAATCGACATCGAAACACTCAACATATTGAAAGTGCGACAACTCCTTGGCCGCACTACGTAAATCTAGTGTGTCTAATTTACCACCTTCTGGAAGCAATCAATATCCATATCTCGAACATTCACAGTCAAACTGCGAACATGGCTTGCTTGTTCTTGTAACACCACCATCAGTGCTCTTGATAATTCCCGCTTCTGTTCTGAGCTTCTTCCTGCGAGCAAATCAAAGTTGATATGGATGAAATCAACACTATCGCCCTCTTCCCCTACCAGCCAGTTGTGGCAACGAAGCGCACGAGATTTGACGGACGCAAGCTCAAACAAACCACAGTCTAAGGCCACTTTGTGTAAGTCTTCCAACAATCCTTGAACATTCACACGCTCACCGACCGAGTTGGAATATTCTAAAACTAAGTTTGGCATTTTGATTCCTTTCTTATTACGGCTAACTTTTAACCCGTAGTAATACCAATCTAAGCGGCAATTTCCGAGGAATGGACTATCATTCTGTCTACGCGATCACCAATCGATTGCTTTTGACAAAATGGATAGACCCAAGTGACCTCAAGATACAGGGTCCAGAGCGTTGTCATTGATTCCCTGTTTACCGAAAAAGCAAGCTAAGAAAACAACGCAACATCGGTTCAATGACACGCTCCCGAAGGGCGAGCTGCCTTGGTCTGCATACTTTGTTAACAATTTTTAATTTAGAACCACTAGATCTTCAAATTGTTGCCTCGCCTGCAAACCAAGCCATTCTCGCTGAACCTAGCATCTCGAGGTTACTTGGGTATAGAACAAATGCAGCACCGACCAGATGAAGAAAGCCGAATAAGACATGACGCCAATCATGATCTGTTCACATTATTCTGTTATATTCCTACGTAGATTTTTTACATTAATAGACTATTTACATTAAAGATAAGGGAGATATTCCTATGCGTCGTCCTGTAGTGATGGGTAACTGGAAACTAAACGGTAGCAAAGCAATGGTAACTGAGCTGCTAGCTGGTATTAACGCTGAACTTGAAGGCGTTGAAGGTGTTGACGTAGCAGTAGCTCCACCAGCTCTTTACATCGGTCTAGCTGAGTGTGTAATCGCAGAAGGTGATAACAAAGTTATCCTAGGCGCACAAAACACTGACCTAAACAACAGCGGTGCTTTCACTGGCGACATGTCTCCAGAAATGCTGAAAGACTTTGGTGCTTCTCACATCATCATCGGTCACTCAGAGCGTCGTGAATACCACAACGAATCTGACGAGTTCATCGCGAAGAAATTCAACTTCCTAAAAGAAAACGGTCTAACGCCTGTTTTCTGTATCGGTGAATCTGAAGCTCAAAACGAAGCTGGCGAAACTGAAGCAGTATGTGCACGTCAAATCAACGCAGTTATCGACACTTACGGTGTTGAAGCTCTAAACGGCGCAATCATCGCTTACGAACCAATCTGGGCTATCGGTACTGGTAAAGCAGCAACAGCTGAAGATGCACAACGTATCCACGCTTCTATCCGTGCACTAATCGCAGCGAAAGACGAAGCAGTTGCAGCACAAGTAATCATCCAATACGGCGGTTCTGTTAAACCAGAAAACGCTGAAGCTTACTTCTCACAACCAGACATCGACGGTGCTCTAGTTGGCGGCGCTTCTCTAGACGCTAAGAGCTTCGTAGCTATCGCTAAAGCAGCGGCGGCAGCTAAAGCTTAATTTCGCTTTTGACTAAGCAGAAATAAAAAGGGATGCTTCACGCATCCTTTTTTATTTGCTTACGACCGACTCAGTAAATTCTGTCATTCCGAAGAGCCCAAGCGATATCAGGAATCTAGTCACCCGCACGCGCCCAACTCAAAACAACCAAACAACAGACATAACCTATAAGAAATCCGTCATTCCGAGGAACCCAAGCGACATCAGAAATCTACTCCCCGTCCCCCTCTAACTCAAAGCAACTAAACAACAGACATAACCCAAAGAATCCCGTCATTCCGAGGAGCCTTAACGACATCAGGAATCTACTCACCGCACGCACAAAAATCAAATTAGCAAAACAACGACAAACCACTTACATCAAACAAAGAACCCAATCGCACTTCCGATTATTCCCACTCAATTCCATCCAACCAACGAACTCTATTCACTTACCCTGCTCTCAAGATTTACTATTGACCTACGCTTGTTCAAGGAGGAGCAATCGACATGACAACACCAATATCAGACATCGCCAGTGTGATTCACCATGGTGGTAAACATACCGTCACAGGCTCTTGTCATGAATTGAAACTGCCACACGGCAGCATCTTGATCGATTGTGGACTCTTCCAAGGCAAAGACATCCATTTTGGCAACCGCAGGGCATCATTGGATATTGAGTTTCCGGAAAAACACATCAAAGCATTAGTCCTGACTCATGCACATATCGACCATATTGGACGCCTACCTTGGTTACTGGCAGCTGGATTTAAAGGCCCCATTTACTGCACTAAAGCAACAGCCGAACTGGTACCGCTCATGTTAGAAGACGGGCTAAAGCTGCAACTGGGTTTGAACTACCATCAGCGTCAACAAGTCCTCAACGTCATTAAAAAACAGATAAGACCCCATGACTACCAACAATGGCTGCCACTTGGCAAACAATGTTACCTGCGCTTTCAACCTGCAGGACACATTCTTGGTTCCGCTTATGTGGAATTCAAACTCCCTAATCATGAAATCATCGTGTTCTCCGGAGATCTAGGTCCGTCCAATACCCCGCTCTTGCCCGATCCAAAGCCGCCAAAGCGTGCCGACTATCTGTTCATCGAGTCCACATACGGCAACAAAGAGCATGAAGACATTGTCACTCGAACTGAGCGCTTGAACGCCATTATCGATCACGCACTGCAAGACGGTGGCGTAATTCTGATCCCAGCTTTCAGCGTAGGACGTACGCAGGAACTGTTATTCGATATTGAGCAACTGATTCACCAACGCGACTTGTCGTCTTCTTTGCCAATTATCCTAGACTCACCGCTTGCGAAAAGAGTCACGAAGACCTACCGCCGTTTCAAAAAACTATGGGGAAAAGAAGCAAAGCAAAAGCTCAACAATCATCGTCACCCCCTCGCCTTTGAACAATGCATTACTGTAGAAAACCATCGAGAACATCAAGCATTAGTGAATCGACTAGCCTCCACCGATGAACCTGCGATTGTCGTCGCGGCATCCGGTATGTGCGAAGGAGGAAGAATCGTCAATTACTTAAAAGCACTCTTACCGGATGAAAGAAATGATGTGTTGTTTGCGGGCTATCAAGCGCAAGGAACCTTAGGTCGAGAAATCCAATCAG
This sequence comes from Vibrio sp. 10N.222.52.B12, assembly GCF_002875385.1. NCBI lineage: Bacteria > Pseudomonadati > Pseudomonadota > Gammaproteobacteria > Vibrionales > Vibrionaceae > Vibrio > Vibrio sp. 10N.222.52.B12. The sequence continues at coordinate 145,833 of NZ_MDAW01000121.1, forward strand.
GCAGCCACACGGTGGGTATCGATAACCAACCAATCGAAGCCAACGCGCAGGTCCATACCATCTCTGGTTATTCTGCACACGCAGACCAAAGCGATTTATTGAAGTTTGTTACTGAGATTCCAACACAACCAAAAGCCGTGCATTTGATACATGGAGAGAAAGAAGCAAAAAGTGAGTTAGGGAAGAGGATTGAAGTGGAAGGAGTTGAGGTAGTCTATTAATTGGAGCTTGTTAGGTGTTTTAATAAGAGCAAAGAAAAAAGGTCCTAGCAAACTAGGACCTTACCAGAGATTCATTAGTCGCTACCAAACAAGTCACGGGTGTAAACTTTATCCGCTACATCGGCTAACTCTTCCACCATGCGGTTAGAAACAATCACATCCGCACTTTGTTTGAATTCATTCAGGTCTTTAATCACTCGAGAGTTAAAGAAATCTTCTTCTTTGAGTACTGGTTCGTAAACCACGACCTCAACACCTTTCGCCTTGATTCGCTTCATAATGCCTTGAATAGAAGAAGCACGGAAATTATCCGATCCAGCCTTCATGATAAGGCGGTAAATGCCTACTACTTTTGGTTCACGCTTGAGGATAGATTCCGCCACAAAGTCTTTACGAGTGCGGTTTGCATCCACAATCGCGCCAATGATGTTATTCGGCACTTCTTGGTAGTTCGCAAGCAACTGCTTCGTGTCTTTTGGAAGGCAGTAACCACCGTAACCAAAGGACGGGTTGTTGTAATGATTACCAATACGTGGGTCTAAGCCAACACCTTCAATAATCTGGCGAGCATCCAGACCGTGTGCTTCTGCATAAGAATCGAGCTCATTAAAGTACGCAACACGCATAGCAAGGTAAGTGTTAGAGAACAGCTTAACCGCTTCCGCTTCTGTAGAGTCAGTAAAGAGCACTTGAATGTTTTCTTTTACAGCCCCTTCAACAAGCAGACCTGCAAATATTTCAGCACGTTCGCTACGCTCACCGACGATGATACGTGACGGATGAAGGTTATCATAAAGCGCTTTACCTTCACGAAGAAACTCTGGCGAGAAAATAACGTTCTCACACCCTAACTCCTCTTTGATACGCGTCGTGTAACCAACTGGCACAGTTGACTTAATCACCATTACCGCATCTGGATTAATCGCCATCACATCTTTAATCACAGCTTCTACTGAAGAAGTATTAAAGTAATGCGTAACAGAGTCATAATCCGTTGGCGTTGCGATCACAACATATTCTGCGCCTTGATAAGCCTTCTGCTTATCTGTTGTTGCGATAAAGTTTAGTTCCCTGTTTTCAAGGAAACTTTCAATCTCAGCATCAACAATTGGAGATTGTTTTTTATTTAACAATTCAACTTTTTCAAGAACAATATCTAGTGCAACCACTTCATGGTTTTGAGCTAACAACATGGCGTTGGAAAGGCCGACATAACCAGTGCCAGCGACAGCAATTTTCATGAATATCCCCTTAAAACTATCACGCTAAGAATACTCCTCCTCGTAAATGACATCAACTCTAGAGGCACTTCTGTGAACACGGTTAGCTATAAATATCCTATTACTAACTTTTTCATGTCTTTAATTTACGTTAGAATCGCATAGATTAAATTTAATAATACAGTTGGCTAATGTATGCTCCTCGAACTCAGTTTTATCTTTTTCTCTTCTTTTGCCACGCTCTTTTTAATGCGAAAAGTAGCAAAGAAAGTAGGCTTAGTTGACAAGCCCAACGCTCGTAAACTACATAATGGTGCAGTCCCTTTAGTTGGTGGAATCTCTATTTGTTTAGTTCTTACACAATACCTCACTTTTAAACCAGAAATCATCGAACATAGCTGGCTTTATCTACTTTGCATCTGCGTGTTAACAGTTGTCGGAGCCGTTGATGATAAGATCGACCTCAGCTTCAAAGTTAGAATGGGCATTCAAGCAGCGTTATCTATAGTAATGATGAAAGTAGCGGGTATTGAGCTACATAGCCTAGGTGACATGTTTGGTTTTGGTGAGATTTCCCTTGGCTGGGCTGGAAGTTTGGTGACGATCCTAGCTGTAATTGGAGCAATAAATGCCTTTAATATGGTTGATGGGATTGACGGCCTGCTAGGTGGATTATCTATTGTAACCTTTGGCGCGTTAGCATTTTTACTTCAAGTCGATAGCCAGCATGGCCTTGCCTATTTATGTGTCGTAATTATAGTAGCGATGCTACCTTACATTTGCATGAACCTTGGCGTTTTGGGGAGAGAGAGAAAAGTTTTCATGGGCGATGCTGGAAGCATGATGATCGGCTTTACTGTCATTTGGCTATTATTAGGAGTCAGCCAGGTTGAAGGTACAGAACCTTTGATGCGCCCAGTCACGGCTCTTTGGCTAATCGCAGTCCCACTAATGGATATGGCTGCAATAATGATCCGCCGCATACGCCGTGGGGATTCACCATTCAAACCAGATCGCGAACACCTGCACCATATATTCCAAAGATTAGGGTTAGGGCCAAAACAAACTCTTGTTTCAATTTGCTTTATTGCTTCACTTTATGCAAGCGTAGGCATTTATGGAGAGGCAAGAGATATCCCAGAATCAGTCATGTTCAGTTTATTCATTGGATGTTTTGTTGTTTACTCATTAATTCTTACCTATATCTGGCGCGTAACCAGCTTCCTACGTAAGAAGTTAAATAAAGAGTCCCCAACACAAGAAGTATAAGTAATCATCCATTGCTACTTGATGTCAGGAAAAAACGACCTTTTTTATCATTTAGGTGCATTTCAATATAACATTACTTACTTGGCTATCATCACAGGTACTTTAGCGAATTGAGGATTAAATGGACCTTCTTTAACTTCCAGTAACAGAGCTTTATCGGAAAGACATTCCACACTATGGATGTCTTTCGGTAGAAACTCGATAACCCTTACGCTCTGACCATCGCCGACGAGGAGCTCTGAAGCAACACTCCCATCAAAGTTATAATGGCACACTCTAATCACACCACTTACGACGATAAACATCTCCCATTGATGTGAAAGTTCGTGATAATGAGGTTCGACATAACTTCCCTTTGTTAAAGCGATGAATAGCCTCTGAACCTTTTCACCATAATCAGCATGTAAATTATGGTGTGCCCTTTTTCTTGATGAGGTTTGCGCTCTTTCAAAAAGTACAGATAAGCTCTCATCATTATAAGTGTTCATACTATTCCTTCAATGCTTCGATAATGCTTGCTCCTGCCGCCTGAACAGAAAACTCTTGCTCAAGCAGAGAATATGCTTTGCATCCAATTTGTGCTCTCAGTTCCACGTTTTCATACAGTGATAACGCATTCTTATAAAGTACGTCGTCTTCACCATTGACAGAAATCATCCCCGCATTATTGTCATTAATAATGTCAAGTAAGTCATTACCAATATTCACACTGCCTAAGATTGGAATGGATTGAACCATATACCCTAAGAGCTTACCCGGAAAGTTGTGAGCAGTATGCTGAGCAGAAAGCGAAAAAAGGCCCACATCAATATCTGCAAGGAGGTTCTTAAACTCCTTTTGGTCTACTGAAGGGAGATAAGTGAAGTTATCAAGCCTCCACTCTTTGGCTAAACGCTTAATAAGATTAACTTCATCGCCTTGTCCGACAAAAAGAAAATGTGCTTTCTTATATGAACTCATCGCTCTAGCGAGACGTATCAAATTGGCCATATTTTGAGCATGACCAATATTGCCTCCATAGAAGTAAATGACCTTGTCTTCTAAATTTAGTTGGCAACGAATACTGTCTTTCTGAGAAGACAGTGTATGCGGGGTAAGCTCTGCCCAATTTCTTAATATTTCGGAAGTATAACGATGCTCTGTAATCTCGTTAAAAAGCAATTGATTTTTTTCAGACATTAAACCAATGGTATCGGCTTGCTCATAAGAAAGTTTTTCAAAGAATCGAAAATATCTTTCAATCAATGAACCTTGCTTTATCATGCCGGCATCGATGACCCATTGAGGAAATAAGTCTCGCAAAACCAAGTACGCTTTACATTGGCAACGTACTTTAATTTTTGAAACAAGTCCCCCAAAGAAAATCGATGGTGAGTAGTAAACAATGCCATCGAACGTATCTGGCTTAACTTCATGAGAAATGGCATTCCAGGCACGAGTTGACAACAACGTTTCATTAACCGCTCGCTTTATTTTGGGTACATCTTTAATTGCACCACTGGAGAATCGCCAAACCTTTACGTTATCTATAACGCTTTTTACTAACTTTGTTTGTTGCCCTTGTTCGGGGGTAATAACAGTAACATCATGTCCTAGAGCGGCGTAGTGGCAAGCCAATTCATGAAACATTTTTGCCCCAACACGGGTACTGCGGGGCAAGTAATCATCAATAATTAAAGCTAAGCGCATTAATACTTTTTCCAAACGACACGATTCACGTAATCAGTGTACGAGTGAACAATACGAACGACCTTATCTGACACATTCGGCATGCTGTAATCTTCCACTCTTCTTAACAAACGGCTCTCGCCACTTGGCTGACTTTCCAGTATCTGCAAGCCCTGCATGATGCGCTCAACTTCTAGACCCACCATCATCACCGCAGCTTCTTCCATTCCCTCTGGGCGCTCGTGCGCTTCTCGCAAGTTCAACGCTGGGAAGTTCATAATCGATGACTCTTCATTGATTGTGCCACTGTCTGAAAGCACCGCTTTTGCGTTTTTCTGAAGATGGTTGTAGTCATGAAAACCTAACGGCTTCAGAAGCTGAATGTTGGCATGAAACTCAATACCTTGTGCTTCTATTCGGTTTCGTGTGCGAGGGTGAGTCGATACGATAACTGGGTATCCATACTTCGCCGCTACTGCATTCAAGCTCTCCGCCAATTTTGCAAGCTGCTTTGGTGAATCGACATTCTCTTCTCGGTGAGCACTCACCACAAAGAACTCACCTTTCACCAAACCAAGACGCTCAAGAACGTCTGAGTTATCGATTTGAGGCATGTAGTGGTTCAGCACCTCAAACATTGGGCTGCCCGTTTTAATAACGCGGTCAGCTGGAAGCCCTTCCGCTAACAAGTAATCACGAGCAATCGTGCTGTAAGTAAGGTTAATGTCTGCGGTATGATCGACAATACGGCGATTGGTCTCTTCAGGAACTCGTTGGTCGAAACAGCGATTGCCCGCCTCCATATGAAAGATAGGCACCTTACGACGTTTCGCTGGAATGGCAGAAATGCAAGAGTTGGTATCACCTAGGACCAGCATAGCTTCCGGCTTTATCTCTTCCAGCACTTCATCCACTTTGATGATGACCTGACCAATAGTCTCAGCCGCGTTCTTGCCTGCTGCATTAAGAAAGTAATCCGGCTTACGGACCCCTAAGTCATTAAAGAAGACTTCGTTAAGCTCGAAGTCATAGTTCTGACCGGTGTGTACTAGAATATGCTCACAATGCTCATCCAATTTTGCCAACACACGGGACAGACGAATAATCTCAGGACGCGTGCCAACCACCGACATGACTTTTAATTTCTTCATTTTTTTTCTCTTCAAGGTTTACAGTGGGAACGCAAAGGTATCTGGCGCTTCTCTGTCAAAAATCTCATTTGCCCAAAGCATAACGATCATCTCTTCATCGCCAATATTCGTGATGTCATGTGACCAACCTGGCACAGTCTCGACGATTTGAGGAGCGCTGCCTTCCGTCTCCAGCTCATAGTGCTCCCCCGTCCCAATGTGTTCAAACTTAAAGCGAGCTTTACCTTTTAAGACAAGGAACTTTTCATTCTTGCTGTGGTGATAGTGCCCACCTCGAGTTATCCCAGGGTGCGCGGTAAAGAAAGAAAATTGGCCTGCTTGCTTTGTTTTTAGCATCTCGCTAAACACACCACGCTCATCACCATAACTAGGGATGGTATAGCTAAATTGCTCAGGTGACATATAGCTTAAGTAAGTCGAGTACAATGCACGAACCAATCCTGTACCCACATCTTCCGTAACTAAGTTCTCTCGACTCTCTTTAAACGCTCGCAGTAAATCCGCCACCTCACCAACTGTGGTTGGATACTCCGGTGAAACAGCTTTGGCCCCACTCGGCTCAGTACCATCAAGTAAAGCAATTAAGCTACGACAAACGTCATCGATATAAACAAGCGTTACCGGAGCTTTAGGGTCGTTGATGGTAATATCTAGGTCATTGAGTGTGTTGTAACAGAAAGTGGCAACAAATGAGTTGTAGTTTGGGCGACACCATTTTCCAAACACATTAGGAAAACGATAGATATAAAATGACGCACCGCTTTCTTGCCCATATTGCTCAACACTCTGCTCGGCAGAGCGTTTGCTCTGTCCATATGCGTTGTCTTGAAGAGCTTGAGTGGAAGAACTCACCACAAGGGGAATCTTTCGACCACTAGCTTTAAGCTGTTCGACAACGAAATCAGTAAAATCGGCGTTGCCCTCTTGGAATTCCGCTTCTGTTTTTGGGCGATTAATTCCAGCTAAGTGATAAACAAAGTCAGCCTCAGCTAACGCATGAATCGTTTGCTCACTTGTGGTATCACGGTCAATTTCAACAAGGTCTTCATAGCCATGCTCACGAAGCATGACACAGAGGTTTTTTCCAATGAAACCTTTTGCACCTGTTACAACAATCTTCATCTATACGCCCTCTGGTACAACCAAACTTCCAGCTTCAATATCGACAATGAAATCAAGCTTACGTAATAGCTCAACCATACCCTCGACATCCAAACGCTCAGTATTGTGAGAGTTGTAATCTTCGATAAGGGATAGGTCTTTCTCACCTTCTTCATTGTATTTTGAGTAGTTAAGATCTCGATTGTCTGATGGGATGCAGTAGTAGTTGCCTTGGTCCTCTGTTACAAACATTTCTTCACGGCTACACAGTGCTTCATACAACTTCTCGCCGTGACGAGTACCAATAACGTTAATCTGGTGCTCATCCTTATGAGTAAGGCGTAATAGTGCTTGAACTAATACATTAATAGTCGCTGCAGGCGCTTTCTGTACGAAGATATCGCCATTGGTTCCGTTAACGAAAGCATGCAACACAAGGTCAACCGCATCGTTGAGGGTCATCATGAAACGAGTCATGTTCGGGTCAGTGATGGTGATTGGCTGGCCGTTGATGATCTGACGCAAAAACAGTGGAATCACTGAACCGCGAGAAGCCATCACGTTACCGTAACGAGTCGCACAAATAGTTGTGTTGGTGTGCTCTAGGTTACGGCTCTTAGCAACAATGACTTTTTCCATCATCGCTTTTGAAATGCCCATCGCGTTGATAGGATAAACCGCTTTGTCGGTACTCAGGCAAACCACGCGCTCAACATTATTTGCAATCGCCGCTTCGAGTACGTTCTCAGTACCCAATACGTTGGTTTTTACTGCTTCTAGAGGGTAAAACTCACAAGAAGGTACTTGTTTTAACGCTGCCGCATGGTAAATGTAATCCACTCCCCGAGTTGCATTGAGAATGCTTTGGTAGTCTCGAACGTCACCGATATAGAACTTAAGCTTATCGTTGTTGTACTTCTTTCTCATATCATCTTGTTTTTTCTCATCACGAGAAAAAATACGAATCTCTTTGATATCGGTTTCTAAGAAGCGATCAAGAACGGCATTACCGAATGAGCCTGTACCACCAGTAATGAGAAGAATTCTGTCTTTAAACATTATTTGCTGTCTCTATAGTCTTTCATTAATTCATAAATACGTTTGCAGTTGTCCCCATCAAACTTGTGGAACTTTCGTTTGGTACTGAGCAATAGCTCACGATCAAAGTCACCAGACAACGAGTTAGAGAGCACTGTTTTAAACTCTGCAAATGAACTTGGTTTTGGCCCAGGAGTGACTGCGTGATAATCAAAGTTAAACCCTGGGTTCTTCGTGTATTCTTCAATGTCGTATGGAAGAAACAGCATCGGTCTATCTAGATGTAAAAAGTCGAAGTAAATACTTGAGTAATCAGTGATCAGCATGTCGAATGCATTGATGTACTCCATAACATCTGGAAAGGCGTCTTGCTCAAAAGAAACAACATTGGGCAATTTGAGGATTTCTTGGTTGTTCTGAGCATCAAGCAAATGCGCTCGCACAAAAACAAAGATATCCTCGCTTTCGAGATAAGATTGTAGCTCCTCGAGCTTGAGATCTTCAAATGGAAAAAAGACCGTGGAAGGACGCTCATCCGGGTAGGTTTTAAATGGGTTAAGACTGAACGCTTTTGCTGGAGCATTTCTCCAGGTCGGGGCATACAACACCAATTTCGATTGTTCAGTGATACGAGCATCGAGTGCTCGTACTTGCGCAGCATTGTCTTTGGTAAAAACGGCATCGTTCCATGCTTGTCCAGTAACAACGACACTACTCGGCTTGCATCGAAAACTGTCGACAAGCACATCGGAGACAGTATCTGAGGTGCTAGTCACAATGTCATATTTAGGATACACAAACGAGAACAACAAGCGCTTCAGAGCATTGATGCTGACGTCTTTATAGAGAACTTTCTTGAGCGGAATACCATGCCAAAGATTGACACACAACCTACCGACGTCAAAGAAAGGGACCTTGATCGGAAGCCCAGTCGAGGTCACCCAGATTCCAGCAGACATAATCCAACGGATGTTTTCTACTCCTTGATTGGAGATAAATCCGCCCCCAAACTCCTGATTTAACTGCTCTCGAAGTCTGTTATTATTCACAACAAATTTGCACTCGAGGTCAGTGTTTGCGATACAGAACTCAAAAAGGTGTTTTGAGTTTTGATTAAAACTCGCTCCCGATGCTGAATAGAAAACAACTCGATTAACCTTTTTAGGAAAGATTAAGTAGTATATTAAATAACTTAATTTTAAAATTACACTCATTACAAAATCACACTTTATTCTCTGCGAAAGCCTTTCTCTTAAAAGATAGAGATGGACGTTCAATCAAACGCCAAGACAATATTCCTGAAAGCAAAGTTAACACTATCACCAATGAAAACTTATAGATTGACGATAAATCTAAATCGATAACAAAGTTAACCCAAAGCATGTGGTATATGTATACCCCATACGATATATCGTTTCTGTTTAGCATCTTTTCAGACAAACTCGGCATCGAATAAGCCGCACTAATAACTAACAATGATAAAGTCACCACCAGAATCGGGGTTAGATAAGACCCATAGGTAATGAATCCGCTTACCTCCATTACATTCGCTAACACTAAGTGCAACAGTAAAAATGTAACGAATCGCCCCTTAACCCAGCTTATCACTTGCTCACTATAAGTTTGAACTATCACCCCCAAAATGAAGTAATAGACAAAAGGTAAAAAGGTCACCCCGAAAAGCTTATTGATTACCCCTCTATGCTCCACGGTAGTGAAATAAAGCCCATAGACTTGGTTAACTACTACAAAGCTAATCAAAACTAACAGAATAAACCACTTACTGTTGGCCTTAAAACGCTCAACAAAGAGATAGATTAGCGGGGCAAGTATATAGAACTGTAATTCCACGGGTATAGTCCAGAGACTACCATTGATCACACCCACACCATAACCACGAAGAAAGTCAGGATTGTAAAACTGTCCTACAGTAGCTTGTGCCACCAGCCACTTTGACAACGCCAATAAGCTAAAATCAATTTGCTGGTTGAACAAAACAAACGCTAGCGTTACTAACAAGCATACTAAAAGTGCTGGGTATATCCGTACAATTCGATTAAAAGCATAACTTCTAATATCAGGGCTTCTTTTATAAGCAGATGAAATTAAGTACCCACTAACAAAAAAGAAAATTGGCACACCTGGAAAATAGCGAAGAAAGTAGTCATACAAAACTAGTTCCACACCCAAATGATGGACACTGTGCCCTATAACCACTTGTATAGCAGCAAACAAACGTATTAAATCAAAGTTATTTATTTTTGAAAACTTCATAAACTTTAAATATTTCCATTAAAGACTTGAACAGAGTAATACCCAAAATAAAAATAAAGCAACGAATTCACTAAAACTAAAAAACCAGAATATAAATATCTATCTCTAGATAATTTAACAATTAGAGATGATAAAAACATAGCTTGAAAAAACACCAAGTAATATAGTACCCTATTAAAGATTGGGTTATAGTAAAAAACCATGCCTAGCGAATATGTTATTATTGATAAATTGTAAAAAAGAATCATATCATCACGTCTTTCATGCCTCACCAAATACGCACCAACCAAGCAGAAGATTAAATTAACAAACATTCCCAGCCCTAACCCTCCAATATATGAATTCATATGCTCGGAGACCAAATAAAAGCGATATGGGGTACTAGGAGGTAATGAGTGATATAACCAATCTGCTAATACAGCCACAAATTTAATTTGACCTAAAATAAAACCGATTACAGCTATAGAAATCAATATGATTGTGGGGATATTCCTCTTAATGATGGGCAAGAAAATAGGAATAAAAACAAATAAAATCGCAGTAGGGTGAAATAACGCGGCTAATAATGTACTGAAAGTATATTTTTTGATCTTTCCGTATGGCAAATGACTAAGGAAGGAATACGCTAAGACTAAAGAGGCTAAAGATGATCTTAAAATATTGAAGCTACTTGTAAATGTCAAACAAAAATAGACAATCAAAAAAATTAAAAATGTAGTCTTACCATAAAGCTCAATTACTTTTTTATAAATAAAAAACTGAAATAAAACCTGAAGAGCCGATACCGTAACAAATAATAGCCTAGGATCATTACTTATCAAGTTAAGGTTATCAAAAAGAAAGTTAAATATTACTCCTTTTGATGCATCGAACGGAAACTCTCCTTTGTATAATCCAATATATGAAGGGTAATCCGTCCCTATATTAACCTGTGTTGCTGTTGTTATGAACAACGGAATCAGTAAGAAAGCTAGGGATAATATTTTATTTTTATTCAATATCTTAGAATAGATAATGGGATATATAAATAACACATACACTGAACAAATTAATGGATACAGTACATTAACTGCCATTATCTAGCCCCTGATTTTTACTTACTACCAACTTTTTTTCTTTTAATATTCGTTTGATGCGACTCAACTTACCTATAAATCCAAATACACGCGCAAGGCACATCGTTTCTAGCTTGTAGTAAAAACCATAAACTACACCGACTTTTTGACAAAGGTTAACAAAGCCACCATTTTGAGAAACAATGAACGCTCTAACCTCGCTGTACACCGATAAGATTTCTTTATCAAATTCAAGGCTCAGCTGATGTCGGTGTTCATCTAACAAAGCCAGCATATGCGCTAGCTTCATGAGCGCACAACGACTACGACATAAATCGTTATCTTTTAGCACCTTAGAATAACTTAGAATCACCGAACGAAGATCTTGAAAATGTTCTTTCGTAATCGCTCTACGAGTGGTTGAGCTCGCATTATCTCTGTATCCAACACAAACAATGTTGAGTCTAGCTATACGATTGGATGAGTAGATGCCTTTTAAAGTTGGAAGTTGGTCTTCATAATAAAACCCACCAACGCCAGATATCACCTTGCTAATGTAAAAATCACGGCGCCACAATTTGTCCCAATTGTATGCGGTATACATAAACTGGTTAATGTACTCCTTACCGGTGTACACGCTCACAGGCTTGAGTGTGTGAGCAGAGTCTTTCGAAAACCTTGGCTGGTCAGAAAAAATGACATAGTCATAAACAGCCATATCCAAGTCATTTTTAGAAGCGACAGTGTAGATTTCACCTAAAGCGTTAGGTGCCAAGAGATCATCACCATCTAAAAAGACAAGATATTCCCCTGTCGCTTTTTCAGCGCCTATTTCTCTAGCCTTTGCAGGCCCCTCATTAACCTTATTGATCACTCGAAGAGATGCGTACTCGTTCTCGAGTTGGGCTAAGATGTTTTGAGTATTATCATTTGAACCGTCATTAATGCAAATGACCTCAAATAGGTCTAGGTCTTGATTCATGGCCGAACGGATACACTCTTCTATGAATCGCTCGCCATTATATACAGGGATAATGATGGAAATTTTCATTAACAATCGAGTAGCCCTAATTAGTTAAAACAGACGCTAGGATATCTTTAGCGCTTTTTTTCTCTTGCTCTCTGATTATATTAACCGCGGCAAAATCTATCTCTTTTGCAACAAGTTCGGCTGAAATATCATCGACAGATGTCACTAATCGGTCAAGTAAACCAAACTTAGATAATACTGAGGTAAACCGAGCAAGGCCACGCGACTCGTTGCCTATTGCAATAAATGGAATATTGAAAATAATGCAAAACGCGACGCCATGGAATGAGTCGGTCACCACATAATTGGCGTCCATAAAGCCACGAATCCACTGCGTTACTGCAGGGTAAGTCTCGTAAGGTGTTTCGGGTAGCACGGTAAACTCGGTTAATTGAGTCAGCTCTAACACAAAGTCGATGACTTTTCTTTTATCTTCTCGTTGGTCAAGCACGTATACGAACAGGTCGCCTGTGGAGTGAGGGGGGTTATCTTGCTCAACTAAATTGATATAAGTCTCTTTGTCGAGTAGTAGCGTAGGATCAACAACGTGCGTCGCTGAAGCACCAAAAACATTACTACACAAATCGACTGCCGAGCTTTCACGCACGGTGATCTCATCGAATTTACTCAACAGGTGTGACACTTGTTTGATTTGCTCTGGTGAATACTCAGCCGCATTATCTATACCAAATGAAGCAGCATAGGACATACGTTTGACGTTTTGCTTCCCTTCCAAAAAATCGAAGAAATAAGTCATGATCCCAGGAGAGTATAACGGCCTCCAAACCTGGTCGCTCCCTACAACGAAGGCATCAAACTGGTATTCATCCAACTGCTGGATTTTACTTACCGAATCAACGGGCTTTGTAAGCGTTAGCTTTTCTGCGATGAATCTATCGGTCTCTTTTTGAATTCGCGCCTTTTCCTGGTTAGATAAAGGCCAAAGTCTCGCCACAGGCTTATTTCGCAGATAACGATTTACACAGGCTTTAGCAAATGAAGGTATGCCAAAAAGCCTTGGCTTTCGAAACGGAATATCAGCAGTGTATACATCATGACCATTGTCACGAATAACTTTCTGCAGCGCGTATGCCTGAAGTAAACCACCATAGTTCTTATGCAATGGCTGAGTAAGAATGCAAACCTTCATTTAGCTACCTTTAACGATTTTTCGAATTGTGCTCATCCCTTTATGACCAATCATTTTTTTGGTTTTACCTTTAAGTAAAAGCTTTGAGTCTTGCTTGATATTAAGCACCTTTTCCAATGCCTTGCTTTCAAGTCTGCTGTCGGTGAAAACTTCAAACACCACCGATTGCTTCATTGGTTCAACCGATAAAAACTGCTCTTTGGCTTTGATGAATTCTTCTTTCGTCGAAGCACTCAAATATTGGAGGCCGAGATCCTGAGCGAAATTCTTAACCAAAGTTTTCGATTTGTTCCCAAAGTGATTGGCCGCCGCAATATACTCATCCGCAGCATCATCAAAATAAGCTGCGTGATGGTTGTACTGCTTAAATTCAGTGCCTTTACCATTGTTGATCATCAGGATTCTAAGGTTCTTGCCAACATGTCTATTCCCAAGCGTGTTCATATCGTAGAAGAACGCAAGGTCACCAAGTACACAAAAATAAGGTTTGCTTTCATTATTTAGCGACGCACCTAACAAAGAAGATAGAATTCCGTCAATACCAAATCCCCCCACGTTACTGCATACATCGACAGTTTCGGGAACTTCAAAGAAGTTCCAAGAACGTAAGCTATTTAGGATCCCTAAATGCAAGTTTGAGTGCGGTGGTAGGTGAGTAGCAAGTTGTGAAGCGACCCAAATATTAGAATACGGCAGCTCTGGCATGCTCTCGCGTAATGAAGACAGATAATCCTTGCAGGTAAGATAATAGCTGTTGTTTGGGGAGTTCGACTGAGTATACTTCTTGAAAAATAGCGACTCTGGCATTTCGAATACATGCTTCAACTTGCGGAAAGTATCACGTAACTCACCATCTCGACTGACACGCCAAACTTGCTTTCCTGACATTCTAAGACTTGGATAGTCGCCGCTTATTTCACCAATGTGAATAGAGATATCAGGCCTTAACGCCGAGTTATCCATATACTCTTGTCCTGCCGCCAAAGAGAACAGCAAGCGATACTTACCCTTATAGCCACTTGTGTGATCACAAAAGACAACAGCATCATTCGCTTCACAAAAGGCGTCTAATGCCTCAGTTTGTTTTTGTTCCCACTTAGGATGTGAACCAATAAATACGGCTACCTTACCCTTGAGTTCAGGTAGGTTGCCACTATCGATAAAGTGACGATGAATAGCTCGCGAAGTAGGTAAGACTTTACAATCAAACGGAAGGTTATAATTTGTAAACAGATTAATATGAGCAGGGCCACCGCCATCGCGATATAGTTCTAGAATGGCCTTATTAGCACTGACTTCGCAAGCCCAGACATCGTCGGCATCTTTAACAATTGGCATAGACACGCTGACTTTTGTGACGTCATTTTGCAGACTGCTTCGATCAATGACCTGTGCAACCAAGTGACCCACTTTTGATGTATCCTGAGTAGAGGTAATCGCCAACACTGGTAGTTTGCGATAGTAAGCTTCAGTCAAGCCAGGCAAATAGTTTCTGGAGGCTGTAGCGCCAGTACAACTGATGACAACCGGTTCCTCTGATTCTGCCGCTAACCCACACGCCATATAAGCCGCCGAGCGCTCGTCAACAGCCGAGTACATTTCGAAGTAAGGGTCATTTTGAATGCTACCAATAAATGCGACATTAGTGTTTCCTGGGGAAGCAACTACCTTTTTGATTCCATGTTGCTTTAACAACGACATGACAATTTGAGCATTTTTTTCTCTTGTAAACATAGAGTTATACCTATTTCAAAAAGTACCTAAAAATAACGTACTTCAATTTATTCTTTAATCCTTTCGGCTCAGTTAAAGATGTATCACAACCTACTTGCTTGTCTTTTTTTGCCTCGGCACACCAATCAACGTAGCCAAACTTGGATACTTTCAAAAACTCACTAAGACAGCACTCTAACCCATCTGTGGGCTTAACAAAATCGCAGGTGCTAACAAACTGGTTAATCTTAGTATTATCAAATTGCCGATTATACATACGGTCATAGTCGATTTGATACTGAGCACTATGCCAGCGTTTGATGTCTTCTAGCTCTCTTGAGCAAGCTTTTAGTTCCATACCGACATCATTTTGCAAGACACGAGAGTAAACCTTTAACACTGCTTGCCAAGTCAGCGACTCAGAGCTGGTAATGTGAAAAGCTTCACCCAGAGCACCTTTATGCCCCAACAGCGCAGCCATCGAGTTAGCGACGTCTTTTCCATACGTCAAAGTCGTTGTCTTATTTAACATTTCCTGATTAATGACTACGGGTCTATTTTTAACCGCCCGATAAAGCCACCCTTCTTTCTCTAGAACCCCCAGTTGAAGTCGTTGCTCACTGTAGGTCACATAGGGGCGAATGATCGTCCAATTGCTAAGTCCCGAATTAAACAGCAAGTCTTCTTGCCTTGCTTTACTTAATGCGTACTCATCCGTCGCTAGGTAAGTAGAATCATCGGATACATCAACCAACCTAGGTGAGTCCTCACAGATTAAGCCCGTACTATCTGCATATACTCTTGCTGAGCTAATGAAAACATATTGTTCGGTGGCTGCAAGCAGTCGCTCAACACGCGAGGCAAACTCGTCTGTCTTGTAGATCATGAAGTCTACAATAACATCCCACTTTGACTCCAAAAGAGGCTTCATGAAACCGTCGTCTTTGGCATTTCCAGTAAGATACTGAATATTCCCATTGTTAGCTCTACTGCGACGAGACGTTACGTATACTTGGTTAGAGCCCTCTGCTAACTTACTGACGAGGTGCGCCCCCATGGCTCCGGTGCCGCCCATAATTAATATCTTCATTATTTTGCACCTAACTTAGTTCGTAGCTTATTGTTGATGACATTGAAAAACTCACGTCGAGTACTTGTATTCATCCCCAAGTAAATAACAGAGGTTACAGCTGCGAAAAAAACTAAGATCAGGTAAGCAAACTGAAGTATGTCGCTACCTTTGCAATAGTCGCCGACCATAATAACCAGCAAAGTAGGAAATATCACAGCCCAAAATACTGGCTTGAGTACGACACGAACGTAGTTCAAAGTAGAGAGAGCTATGAGGCGAGAAACTATGAGCAGTCTCACTAAAAACATCAGTAGGTTCATCACGATAGCAATGACAAAAACGCTGTAAGCTGGATAACCAAGTTTTAAGGTGAAATAAGCAATCACAATAATCAGTAGCTGCATTATTCCCAGTGTTAGCTCGTAGCCACGCATTTTACCGGGCGCTCTAGCAGCCGTGGCTAGAGGTAAACTGATGGACATGATCAACATCTCAACCATAGCCAGTTGAGTGAACAACACGGCGAACTGCGGGGGATCTCCTAACCACAGCGACAAAACCAACTCCATTCCCACAATCAGCGGTAGAGTAAACACCCACATTAAGAAAAAGGTAAACTTTGAGCCAACAAAGACGATATCATGTAGCTCTTTGGTGTTCCCCGCCGCATGGTTTTTAATTATTGAAGGGTAAAGACCAGTGTTAAATGCGTTTGAGAACGCACTAACTTGCGAAGAAACTGAAATAGCAATCGCACGGGCGGCCGCTGTCGCAGGAGAGAAGAACTGATTGACGAGAATGGTCACTCCCTGCATCCTGACGACCGTAGTGAATTGACCAAATAGAGTCCAACCAGTAAAAGCAATAATGTCTGAAAACAGCTTTTGGTTCCAGTACCACTGTTTAAACTGGCACTCTTTAAAGCTTTTTATACAAACGACAAAGTAAGCCAAAAAGACAAATATAGAAACTGCCAATAGCAATAGCCCATAGAATTCGAGCCGATCACCACCGTAAACACTCAACGATATCGCTGCCACAAGCTTCAATATCGCCTCCATAATAGAGATTGCTGCAAAATACTGCATCCTCTCATGAGAAATGATAATCGCCAGAAACGGGGCAGAAAATATCCCAAAAATCAGCGTGACAATAGAATATTGGTATAGAGCTTGGGCTGTAGCGTACTTTTCTGGAGGGAGGCTTAAATGCTCTTGTACGAACCACAAGCCAATAGACTCAAGGGCAAGTAACGCCAACGCACCAATAGCGACATAAATGACCAAATTCACACAAAATGTCTGTTTAAGTGTGCTGTCGTCATCCTTACCTAATGCAAACGAAAAATAACGCTGAGTCGCAGACGCCATGCTCGTGGTTAAAAACGAGCACAAAGTCACTACACCTGCGACAACGCTGTAAATACCATAGTCAACAACGCCAAGATTATTGAGAACAACTCTAATACTAAATAGAGTGATCAGTACGATCAGTATTTGACGAACATATAAATAGATCGTGTTCTTGGCAATTGTGCTTTTGTCAGTTTTGTAAGTCATCGTTCAATCATAGGTACACAAGATTTTTCTATGCCTTAGACATTGTGAAAATCGACCTACCTTTGTTCGTTCTATATGTTATTAAGTTAGGTGGAAGAGCCTTTCTTCGCACTTCTAACACCCGGATTTATGTCATTGCTTTCACAATCTCAATTACATTGTGCAATGAGCTCTCAATTTTATCCAAATCGGTCTTCTTCAAAGACGACAGCTTTTTCTTGATATCTGTAGTAGACACATTCTCAGTGCGAGGTAAGTAAACAACTTCACAGTACTCGCTCAGAAAGTCAAACTTGCCTTCCCAGTCGTCACCCATGGCAAAGATATCTGCATTAAAGCGTTGCACGTCACTTTGTTTTTGCTCCCAGTCGTGCTCTGGAAACACTTCATTAACATACTGGCATGCGGCAACAATCTCGGCTCGCTCAGCGTATGAGAAAAAGGACTTTTTCCCTTTAAGCTCGTTAAACTCATCTGAAGATATCCCAACAACCAACCTGTCACCTAGCTCACTCAAACGCTTGAGTAAGCGCACATGCCCAACATGAAAAAGGTCGAACGTTCCGTAAGTAATTACTGTTTTCATTCTCGTTAACAACACTCTTTGTCTCAGAGAGTTATTTACATCTGAGACACATTTTATTCAAAATGAGACAACCAAATTTTACTATCTCATTGTAATTCCTTGATTTCACCTATCTTGCCAAACTGGTCCAGTAGGTAACACCAAGGGCTAAGTCCTAGATCTTAGTTCCTCTGTATCTTCTTTCCGAAAAGCAAAACGTATCAATACAATTGCTACGCCCAGCATGCCACCAAGCAATGTACCTAACACACAGATTAGAGCACGTTTCGGGCCGTCTTTTAGTTCTGGTACCACTGCCGGATCAACAACTTTGAAGATAAACTCTTCTTGTACCTCTGCAAGCATTAGACTTTTGGTTTGTTCTTCTATCAGCTTATAAAAGGTGCTTTGCATATCGGCTACGGCGGTTTTTTGTAGCTGAGTATTTAGGTAAGCTAAGTTTTGCGAAGTTTCCGATATTGTACGTTCACGCATTACTTTGTTGATGTCTTCAATCAGCCAGTTAACCCATTGCTGAGCAATATAAGGTGAGTAGTGTTTTACCGATACCGTGTATAAGCCGCTTTCTTTATCTTGAGTAATGCTCAACGTTTCTTTATTGAATACTTCAAACGCTTCTTGTGCCGTTGGAGTTACACCGCGCAGTCCATCGGGTTCACGCAGCCATTCACCTGTAGTTGGGTTATAGAGTTCTTCATCAAAAATGAGTTTGTTATTAGCTAAGTCCCAATCTTTTGCCGCCATTAATGGTACAAGTAAATCATGTTTATTGATGAATGCTTCAACAAATTGGCGTGACTTCATTACTTGCACAGCTAAATCCGTTTGAGAAGATTCACCGGCACCAAGGTTAACACCTGCTAGTGCTGCTAATCCGCCGAGTTGACCAGCCATTTTTGAAAGACCTCCACCACTTGAGCTTTCTGCTGGTGCAAGTAATGCGTCCGATTTGTAGATATTTGGCAAGCTTAGTGCATAAAGTACCGCACCAACTGTAAAAACAAATGTAGTCGCAATGATGATCCACTTTCCTTTCCACAATGTGCCGAACAGTTCACGCAAGTCGATTTCATCATCTGTGGACTGAGATTGAGGTGGATACGGTAGGTAGTTTGGGTTGGATTCTTTTTGTTGTTCCATGGGTCTTTAATCCTAAGCTCTGAGGTTCGTTATGTGGAATTCAGAGATTGGTAAAATTGATTTCAGCCACCATACTGCGACTAGATTCCTAGTCTCGCTTAGGCTCGCTGGAATGACGGAATACTGAATATTATCCTGTCAAAGAATGTCCAGTCTCATTTCCACACTAGATTATTAATATTAACAAAGTCGAGCTTATGTAACTCCAATCATTACATAAGCTCTTGCTAAAGTTAAATTTCTAATCCTGTTTAAGCTGACTTGTATGGCTTTGTAATTCGTTACTTCAACGCGTTGATCGCTACACCTGTTTGGTAAAGGATCTGCGTTGCTGCCGTCCAGGTGCTCAATGCGTCACGGTAGTCAGTATCAATTGGCACTACAATGGTATCGCCCGCTTTTAGCTCTTCATGGTTGTTACCAAACCAGTAACCAGACGTTGGTTTGTAAACTGAGCCGTCAGCACGCACGACAAAGATACGGTCTTCATCTGCTTGTTTTTTCGCGCCACCAGCTTTGTTTAGGTAGTCATTCACGTCTAGCTTGTTATCCAACAAGTACGTGATTGGCACCTGAACTTCGCCCATGATCGATACTGTATTGCGGTATGTCGGCACAAATAAGAAGTCGCCGTCTTCCAACATAAAGTCAGCTGAGCGCTCGTCCTTCAAGATGCGATTAAGCTGTACTACCATGCGGCCAAGCGCTTTGCTACGGCTAGCTTCTTCAACAAACTTCAACGTTTTATCCGGATCAGAAATCACCGAGCTCATATTGCTGTCTGCTCGGAAGGTTTTCTTCGCAGTTTCTGCACGCATATCTGCAGCGTATTGGTTTAGTAGCTTCTGCTCTTGTAGGCGAAGTGCCTCGCGCGTGAAGATTGCGCCTTGAGGATGAGCAAATTCTGTCAAACCACCAGCACGTTCAAGTAACTCACCTAAGGTCTCACCCTGACGAACCGTGTACGTGCCAGGGAAACGAACTTCGCCTTGCAGAGTTACTGTGCTTTGTAGTTTAACATTCGGTTTTTCAAGAATATTTAGACGGTCACGGCCAACAAGAATTGCGTCAGCAGTTGTATTGCCTTGAATCGCTTTACGTAAGTCAATGCGTTCTACGTCGATAGACGCGCGCTCGTCCTTGCTGCTAATCACAGTACGCGCCAGTTCGGCATTGATGGTAAATGCATTGTACGTTAGACCACCAGCTGCTTCGATTAGTGTAGACACTGACATGCGTGGTGTGAGTGGGTAGCGACCTGGGTGTTTAACCTCACCAAATACTTCGGTGATTTGTGGCGCTAAACCTAAACGAGATTGCTGCTGGAGCTGCAAAAGTACCGGAGCAAGTAAAGTGCGACGGGTGTTTTGCTTCAACGCATCAAAGTCTTCTTTCGTGATTTCTTTGCCACGGAATATGATTTTCGGCTGTTCTGACTCTTCAGTTGAAGATTGGCCCATAGACATATTGTCTGTTGCTGAAGATATTGCAACAGAAGAGCTCATCACTTCTTGCTCTTTTTGTTGATCCAGCTCAGCTTTAAATTGCGCTTGCTCAAGCGTTTTCGCTTTTGTCACCGTATCTTGATCCGCTAGTGTATCTAGGTCTTCATTATTGAAGCGGTTAAAAACCAGCACTCGATCACGTGAATTTAGCTTTAGGTTATCTTTACTGCTTGGAGAAAGAATCGCGTTAGCGAGGTTAACTTGATAAACCTCAATGTCACGCTGTGGATTAATCTCACGGACAACGACAGCATAGTTAACATCAGCAGTAGAGTTAAATGACGTATCTACCGATTGGAACAAATCAGCAACACGCAGGCCGCTCTTCCATTCGATAAAGCCCGGATGACGAACATCACCTTCAATCTGCACGTAACGGGTTAGTTCTTCACTCTTCTTCAGTACATTAACGGCGTCGCCATCTTTGACTTTAGTTTGTTGATCGTGTGACTGGCTGAAGTTAAGGGTTAATGCATCGCGAGCACCTTTTGCTGCATAACGTTTGACTTCAACTTGGTCACTATAAGCGTTGGCAGTAAAACCTCCCGCCATTTGAATGGCTTGCTTGTAAGTTTCGCCTGATTTCACTTCATAGATTGCAGGGCGGTTTACCTCGCCATCAATAGCGATGGTATTGCCAACAGCACCAATAAAGACCACATCACCAGGTAACAGTCGAACATCGTTGCGCGCGTCGCCTTTTAGCAATAGGTCATACATATCAAGCTTGCGAATCACCTGACCATTGCGCTTTAATTGCACGTTACGCAACGCACCACTCTCACCAAAACCTCCACTGTAATAAATGGCTTGAGAAATGGTGGTAAGCGCGCTGACGGTGTAAGCACCTGGTTTGTAAGCATCACCCATGACAAACACTTGCATGGTGCGCATCTCACCTAGTGAAATGTCGCTACGTACGCCAATCATTTGCTCTTTTACACGTTGGTTTAGTGAGTCACGAACATCAGAAAAGCTCATGCCAGCAACTTGAACTGGACCAAGAGATGGAAAGTTGATAGTACCCGCGCGATTTACTCGCAAACGGTGTGTCGTGTTCTCTTTACCAAACAGTTGGATAACAATTTCGTCGCCGGCGCCAACTGTGTAATCAGCAGGGACCGGTACATCGCTCACTGGGGCAAATGTTGTTGGTGAACCCGCAAATAGCTCCAAGCCGAAGCGTTTTAAGTCTTCGTCTTCTTTCGCTAAATCCATTTTATCCGTTTGATTGGCATTACTCACCTCTGGGCGAGGATCGATCACTTGAGGGTTTTGATAGTAACTTGGCTGAGAAGAAGATCCTGAAGGGAGAGATATGCCGTACTTACTTGCTAGTGCTTGTTGTTGATCAGCAGGTAGGCTTTGGAACATTTGCATTTGTTCCGGGGTTGGAGTTTGCGCATGACTGAATGGCGCAAAAACACTTGCCAATACACAAGCGGCAATCGAGAAATATCCTTTAAGCATGATAATTCGCTATTTAAATCGAGAGTTAAAAAATCCTAGTTACTAAAACTAGGCACTAGGTCTTTTAATTAAAATCGGTGCTGAAAGCCGAGTGTCAGGGCATTCAAACGAACTTGGTCTTCTGATGTATTGTCAACAAACTCGAAAACAACCGCATTGTGCTTATCTAAGGCGTAATGCATACCTAAACCAAAGCTAAAGCCTTGATCTTTATTCGAACCGACGTTCTGTTGATCAATTTGGACACTGGAGTAACCCGCCAGTCCGTAAAGTGCGAAACGTTCAGAAACCGGCATGTTCAACTTAACAAAACCACTTGCTAAGCTGTCTACTGCAAGTCCGCTTTCGCGCTGTACTGAAGTGCCGTAACGTGCTTCTAACGCGACATAATCGTTAAAGAAATAGCCTGCTTGCGCTTGAAGAAGGAATGGATTGCCTTCGGTTACGGAAGAAGTAGAAGAGTGGTGATATTCGGCATTAGAGTAGCTCACTAACGCACCTGCATAAAAATCTGCTGAGGCCGTAAATGAGCACAAGCCTAAGCTGATTGCACTCAACGCCCCTAGCCATGGTCGTTTGTTCATCACGTAAGTGTTCCTTGGGTATTGACTGACCGCTGCACATGAATGACGCACGCAGTGAATGTCTGTTAACTCTTTAATCTGTTTGCTTGTGCGTTTTCACGCTACCGCCCTGCGGCATTACGCGTTAGCCACTGTTCGCTGATTACCGAGCTGCTCGGTTTATTGATATAAGTGCTTTTTTCAAACATCGCTTTTGTGACGAGAAAATCAAAAACTCATACTTGAAAAGCACAGCATAAAAGCTGGCAAATTATGCATGGATTAGCGCAAAACGGCAAGGGGGCTCGCTCTAACGTTTGAGAATGGATATTCTTGTTTTTGAGAGCAATGACACTCTGGGCATCATTCGTCTAATGTAACAAAGCATAATGTTGTACTTATCTCGAATGTCAATTCGCTACTTACTTCGATATTGACGGGTTAGTGTTACTTATGGCCGAGTTATCCTTCATTACACCAGTAAGCTCTAGTTAAAATCACTAAAACCGCCTGCAAATGAATTGTCTTTTCAATGAGACGCATTCTTTAGAAGTTGGTAAAATTCCATAGGAAACTATTTACATGCTGATTGTTTTTTAACTAAAATGACAGATGGTATGTTCTAAACAGACCAAACATCGATGTTTTAAAATCTGAAATACAAGGATTAATAATGAAGAACACAGCTCT
The DNA here is from genome assembly GCF_002875385.1 of Vibrio sp. 10N.222.52.B12. Lineage (NCBI taxonomy): Bacteria > Pseudomonadati > Pseudomonadota > Gammaproteobacteria > Vibrionales > Vibrionaceae > Vibrio > Vibrio sp. 10N.222.52.B12. The sequence continues at coordinate 169,308 of NZ_MDAW01000121.1, forward strand.
AGCTATTCTTATGGCTCTAAGCGCATCAACTGCATTCGCAGCGACTGAAGCTGGTACTACTGGCACAGCAGCAGCATCTGCAACTGGAACAACTGCAGTAGCAGTAGGTGCAGCAGCAGCAGTAACTGTAGTAGCAGTTGCAGCGTCAGACAGCGATTCAACTTCAACGTCTACTTCTACTTCTACTTCTACTTCTACGAACTAATTCGTTTAAGTTGAACTAGATAAATCGCCCTGAACTATTTCAGGGCGATTTTATTTGTACGAGGGAATAATGAATACCTTTCTATCGCAAAAATGGATGCGCTTACTTGTTGTTTTACCTGTATTAAGCCTCACTTTTGGGTGTACTCAGAAATTCAATGATGTCTCGGCGACCGTTCAAGAAGCTTATGGCAACTACATCGATGTTGAACTGACACCAGAAGAAATTGAAGCCGTTCCTTATGCCAGCGCTTATCTAAAAATCGGCAGCCAAAAGCAAGTCTTTGTTGTTCTCGCCTTTGCAGAATCAAACCCACTAACGGGTCAAACCCAACTCAAATGGGTCAGTGCCGATAAAGCGATGGTGGTAACAGAGAATGGCCATATTGTTAAAACCATTGGATTGCAAACCACTAACCTAGCCGGTGTCTACGGTGACGTGCCTGCTTACTCAAAATCATCTGTTCAATATGCGCTGTCTTACGATTGGTCTGAGCAATACCGTTACGGCTTTCAAGCCCAAGTAGAGCGATCACATCAAGGCAAAGAGACGATAACCACTCCTATTTCATCGACAGCAACCGACGTTTATACTGAGCTCGTCACTTTTCCAAGCTTAGAAGAAAGCGTAGAGAACACCTATTGGGTAGACAGTAATGGACAAGTGGTGAAAACACGTCAGCACTTGGGACCAAACATGGTGCCAGTTGAATTGACCATTTTGAAAGGGTACAGCAAATCATGAGTAAGCGACTGCTCTCTTTACTAAGCTTAGTGGGTGTTGTTGGTATTACCGCCGTACCTGCTTTAGCCCAGAACCAAAGTTTACCGCCATTACAAGTTGAATTAGTGGGTACTGGAAAAGCCTTACAATTTGAACAGCCAACTCGTTTAGACAACATCCTGAAACTCGCACAAGAGCAGAACGTTGTCTTGCAATATCCTTTTGCGATTAGTTTGTTTGATGACTCAGAACAGGCACAGCAAGAAAGTCTGGCGTTAAAAAACGCCGTGTTGAACCAAATGATTCAATACAACCTCGTTGGTCATCCATTTTACAAATTTATCCAGCAAAGTCAGTTTGCGCCTCGCGTTCTTTCCGCCGTCGATGTTGATCAAATTCGCTTAGACAAATTTGATAACCCGCTTTTAAAAGGTCAGTTTGCCTTAAGTGCGCCTCAGCGAGCAGAAAAAGTGTTGTATGTGGGCAATGTGGACAAGGTTTATGCCATCAAAAATCTAGCTGGTATCCCTCTGCATGAACAGGTCGATAGCCTAAAAAGCAGTGAGGTTGGCGAACTGGCTCAGCCGCCTATTTTAATCTATCCAAATGGTGAGGTGGTTACCCCTCATCATGGCAGTTGGTTAACCAAACAATATTATTTACCACCTTTGACCATGGTCTATATCCCATTTGACGATTTTGAACAGTCGCCAATGGATCAAGATATCGTCAAACTACTGTCACAACGTAAACCAACCTTGTCGAAGAATTAAATATGAACCTGATAAGAACCAGTTTATCGCTTTCTTTAATGAGTCCAGCGTTGGTTTGGGCTCAAGATATGCCTTTTGAGGCACCACCACTGCAACCTTCACAGATGGACTTTGGTGGTGTGGGCTTAATGCAAATGCCAACTGGACGTATGGCTCCTGAAGGTGAGTTTAACTTTGCGGTCACTGGCAGCGATGAGTACCTATTTTACAATGTGACTCTGCAAGTGATGCCTTGGCTAGAAACGACGATTCGTTACACCATGGTGAACGATCTTTTCTATAGTGACGACCCAAGCTTCTCTGGAGATACCAAGTACACAGACAAAGGCATCGATTTTAAAGTTCGCTTGTTAGAAGAATCCGAGTACCTACCAGAACTTTCTGTTGGTATTCGTGACTTTGCGGGTACTGGCCTGTTTGATGGTGAGTTTGTTGCTGCAACAAAACGCTACTCTAACCCTAACCTTGGTACCTTTGATTTTACCTTAGGTATGGGCTGGGGTTACCTTGGAACGCGTGACAATATCAGTAACCCCGCTTGTAAGTTGTCAGACAGTTTCTGTGAGCGACCTTCCGATTTTAAAGGCAATGGCGGTAGCGTAGATTTTGAGCGTTGGTTTAAAGGACCGGCAGCTCTATTTGGTGGTGTGGAATATCAAACACTACATGCCCCACTGCGCTTCAAGCTTGAATACGACAGTAATGACTACAGCGAAGATTTTCCTGTGGTACGCGGTGGCATAGACATGACGCCCCACACCCCTTGGAACTTCGGCGTGCTTTACCGTTTAGGCCACATGGCGGACTTGCGTGTGAGTTATGAACGTGGTGATACGTTAGTAGCAGGCGTAAGCCTTTACACAAACTTCAATGACATGCCGTCTTTCTGGCGTGATACACCAACGCCAGAAGTTGAAGACAAGCAACCAGAGCAACTGTCTGATGTCGATTGGGAGCGCGTTACCGAGGAGCTGGATAAAGTCGCTGGCTACCAAAATACCCAGCTCTATGTTGAAGCCAATACTGTCTCCATTGTTGGTGAACAGAAGAAGTATCGCGACCGCAACGAAGCGCATGAAAAAGCAGCTGCAGTTCTTTACAACGAGATGCCAGACAACATTGATACCTTTACTATCAATGAGCGCAGCCGTGGTTTGCTCGGCGATCAAACGGTTATCTCAAAAAATAAGTACCGTGACTTTGCTGAAGTAAACTACATCAACCCAAATATTGAAGATGCGACGTCTACATCAAACAATAAGCCTCAAGGCAAACCTGCTTACGATGGATTTGAGCGTTTTGATTGGGGCTTTGCACCAAAACTTGCACAGACTTTGGGTAACCCAGAAGACTTCTACTTGTTTAGTGTTGGTTTGAGCGGCAACGCTTCTTACTGGCTAACGGACAATCTAGAAATCGGCGGTTCGCTGTACTGGGATTGGTACAATAATTACGACAAGTTTAACTACGTAACACCACCAGATGGCACAAGTGTTCCTCGTGTACGTACTATGTTCCGTGCTTATCAGAATGAACACGCAGTAACTATGTCGAACCTTCAATTAACTTGGTTCCAAGAATACTCCGATACCATGGACCAGCAATTCTACGCTGGTTACCTAGAAAGCATGTTTGCGGGTGTAGGTACGGAGTTCTTGTACCGTCCAAAAGGTGCAAACTGGGCAATTGGTGCCGATGTTAACTTAATTTCTCAGCGTGACCCTGAAAGCTACTTTGGCGTTTACGATGAGAAGTGGCAGCATATCCCTGAATACGGCCGCCCATTCCAAGTGGTCGATAAAGGCTTTACTGGTTTTGTATCTGCCTACTACTACCCACAATGGGACTTCCTAAAAGATTTGATGATTCAAGTCGATGTGGGTCAGTTCCTAGCGGGTGATGTCGGTACGCAAGTGAACGTGTCTAAGCAATTCAAGAGTGGCGTGATCGCTGGTGCGTTTGCATCAATTAGTGACTTGTCTGCAGATGAGTTCGGCGAAGGTAGCTTTACGAAAGGCTTCTACATCTCGATTCCATTCGACATCATGACGGTGAAACCAAGCAACAACCGTGCGAACTTTAGTTGGCAGCCATTGACTCGCGATGGCGGTCAGAAGCTAGGTCGTAAATACAGCTTGATTGAACTGACGGATGAACGTAACCCATGGTATCAACGCCCGAATACATCAGATGAAAAGTAATCTAACCACGATTTAGATTAACTTACTTATACAAAGGAAGCTTCGGCTTCCTTTTTCTTTATCTAACGCCAACACCTTCCCTCTAACACCTAAAGCCTTAACTCTGCTAAACTTCCTGAGAAAATTTTAATCTATGGTGGAAGTCTTATGATCATCGTAACTGGTGGTGCTGGCATGATCGGCAGCAACATTGTTAAAGCTCTGAACGAAGCAGGTATTAACGATATTCTGGTTGTCGACAACCTAAAAAATGGCAAGAAGTTTAAAAACTTAGTTGATCTTGATATCACTGATTACATGGATCGTGATGACTTCCTTACCCAAATCATGGCGGGTGATGACTTTGGCCCTATCGAAGCCATCTTCCATGAAGGTGCTTGTTCTGCGACAACAGAGTGGGACGGCAAGTACATGATGCTAAACAACTATGAGTACTCGAAAGAGTTGCTTCATTACTGTCTAGATCGTGAAATTCCATTCCTATACGCATCATCAGCTGCGACATACGGTGAGACAGAAACGTTTGTTGAAGAGCGTGAATACGAAGGTGCACTTAACGTATACGGTTATTCAAAACAGCAGTTTGACAACTACGTTCGTCGCCTGTGGAAAGACGCAGAGGAGCATGGCGAGCAGCTTTCTCAAATCACTGGTTTCCGTTACTTCAATGTATATGGCCCACGTGAAGATCACAAAGGCAGCATGGCATCAGTAGCGTTTCACTTGAACAACCAGATCAACGCAGGCGAAAACCCTAAATTGTTTGCTGGTAGTGAATCTTTCAAGCGTGACTTTATCTACGTTGGTGACGTGAGCAAAGTGAACCTATGGTTCTTAGAAAGCGGTGTTTCAGGCATTTTTAACTGTGGCACCGGCAATGCGGAATCATTCGAAGAAGTGGCAAAAGCAGTGATCAAACATCACAGCCAAGGGGAAATCCAAACCATTCCATTCCCTGAACACCTAAAGGGCGCTTACCAAGAATTCACTCAAGCTGACCTTACTAAGCTTCGTGCTGCTGGCTGCGATGTAGAATTCAAGACGGTAGCTGAGGGTGTTGCTGAATACCTTGCGATTCAGAATCGTTAATACCTTCAAAGGGTGGTAGTGAAGCCTCTACCACCTTTACTCTGATACGTTTACGAGTATCATTTCTAAACATCTCCAGTTCTCTCTTCCGAAAATAGGTGCTTAAAACTTCATGACTGTTCAACGTGATGATTTCGATCCAAAAGCTTATAACCCTGAATTCGAGCGTCACTTTCTTGCGCCTAAATATTGGGGAACTTGGCTCGGCGCCCTACTATCGATGCCGTTGGCGCTTCTTCCGCTAGGAGTGCAAAAATGGCTAGCCAAAGCTATTGCAAAAAAATTGGCTAAATCACGCAAAGGCCCAGCCCACCGAGCTCGCGTTAACTTTGAGCTGTGTTTCCCAGACAAAACCTTTGAAGAGCGTGAAGCACTCATCGAAAAGACGCTTTACACAGCCGCTTTATTCTTTTTCCGCTTTAGCCTACTTACCTTACGTTCTCCAAAGTGGTTACAGCAACGCTGCCAAATTCGCGGCTTAGATATTTTGCAGGAGCATATCGAAAATGATGAAAAAGTCATTTTGATGGTACCGCACTCATGGGCGATCGACATTCCAGCGATTTTGTTGGCCTCTATGGGAATGCCGGTTTCTGCAATGGCTAAAAAGCAGAAAAATGAAGTCGGCGATTGGTTGATGCACAAACAACGAGTTCAGTATGGCGGTCGTGTTTATGAGCGCTCTGGTGGTATTAAACCATTTTTGAAATCGATCCGTGATGGCTACATTGGCTATTACTTACCCGATCAGGATCATGGTCCTGAACACAGCGTTTTTGTCGATTTCTTTGCGACTAGAAAAGCAACGCTTCCAGGCTTAGGTAAAATTGCCAAGCTATCACGAGCTAAAGTGTTACCTATGTTTGCTTCTATGAATACAGAAGATGGTACGTTTGATATCGAAATCTTACCAGTGTTTGAGCTAGACAAGGGTGAAGAACAAGATGCTCGCACTTGTAACCAAGCGATTGAGTACTTTGTAGCAAATAAACCGGAACAATACATGTGGGTGCTACAACTTCTGCACTCTCAAGAAGACGGCAATAACTATTACAACCTATTTAAACCGAGATACAACACTGACTGGCAAATAAGCAAATGAAAAAAATCTTAATTATTGGCCCTTCTTGGGTTGGCGATATGGTGATGTCACAGTCTCTTTATATTGTCTTAAAGCAACTTCATCCAGAAAGCCAAATTGATGTGATTGCACCAGGTTGGTGTAAACCAATTCTTGAACGCATGCCAGAAATCCACCAAGCCATTGAAATGCCTATTGGTCATGGTGAATTCAACTTACTTGGTCGTCGCGAAATCGGTAAATCATTACGAGAAAAGCAATACGACCACGCCTACATCCTGCCGAAGTCTGCAAAATCTGCTCTGATTCCGTGGTTTGCAAACATTCCTCTTCGTACTGGTTGGAAAGGCGAAATGCGTTACGGCCTGCTTAATGACCTGCGACCAAACATGAAGTCTTTTCAATTCATGGTTGAACGCTATGTTGCATTAGCTTACCCACAAGAGGAGATGATCGATTCATCCTCACTGGGTGGTTTAGAAACCCAACCTCGCCCTAACCTGTTTATTGATAAAAAAGAGCAAGCTGAAGCGATTGCTAAGTTTAACCTCAATCAAGAAGAGCCTGTTGTTGGCCTGTGCCCTGGTGCAGAGTTTGGCCCTGCTAAAAAATGGCCAGAGACACATTACGCAGAAGTTGCATCAGCTATGGCGAATGCAGGAAAGCAAGTGTGGCTATTTGGTTCTCAAAAAGACCTTGAGACCTGTAACAACATCAAGCAATTAGTACCTCAAGAACACCAGCACCTGATTCATGTTTTGGCAGGGCAAACGAGCCTGATTGAAGCCGTTGATCTACTGGCGGCATGTCAGACAGTTGTAGCAAATGACTCGGGTCTTATGCACGTGGCAGCTGCCGTTGGTTGTAACGTCGTTGCAGTCTATGGTTCAACATCTCCAAAGTACACTCCACCGCTTGCTGAAAAGGTAGAGATTGTTCACACCGATATTGACTGCCGTCCATGCTTTAAGCGTGAGTGTGAGTTTAAGCACCTTAAGTGTTTAACTGAATTATCACCAAAACAGGTGCTAGATAGCATCCAAAAACTTGAAGCGATAACGGTAAGTTCATGCTAATCCGCATTTTTTACACATTGCTACTTGCCCTTGCGTCCCCTTTCCTCTTATTTGGTTTATACAAAAGTAAACCGAACAAGCCCAAATTTGGCCAACGATGGAAAGAGCATTTTGGTACAACCCCAAAGCTAGAGACAACTGAGCACCCTATTTGGATTCATGCGGTTTCGGTAGGCGAAAGCATCGCTGCTATCCCACTCATTAAAGAATTGAAAAAGCAAAAACCAACCCAACCTATTTTAGTCACCACCACAACCAGCACTGGTGCGGAACAAATTGCTAAGTTGGGCGACTTAGTTGAACACCGCTATATGCCTATCGATTTCAGTTTTGCCGTGAAAGGCTTTCTAAAGGCCATACGGCCAAAGCAAATGTTGATAATCGAAACCGAGCTTTGGCCAAACACGCTTAATACTGTCCATAATGCCGGAATCCCTATCATAGTGGTCAACGCTCGCCTCTCTGAAAAGTCGTGTAGGAACTACGCAAAAGTGCAGCCACTGTTTGACCTCCTACATCCATGCATAGATAAGGTACTTTGCCAGACGGAGTCAGATGCTGAGCGTTTCGAACGTTTAGGTATCGAGAAAAACAAACTTTTTGTTACTGGCTCAATAAAGTTTGATATCCAGATATCGGACGACGTAAAAGAAAAAGCTAAAGCGCTAAGGGATGCCCTTGGATTGGAGCGCCCGATTTGGATAGCTGCCAGCACTCATAAAGGCGAAGATGAGCAGGTATTAGAAGCTCACAAAAAAATCTTAGAATCTCACCCAAATGCACTTTTAATCCTTGTTCCACGACATCCAGAGCGATTCGAAGATGTATTTGAGCTTTGTCAAGGTCAAGGCTTTGAAACTGCTCGCCGTACAAGCCAAGAAGAAGTAACAATATCGACCCAAGTTTATCTTGGAGATACCATGGGTGAAATGCTTACCTTGATTGGAGCAGCCGACATTTGCTTTATGGGCGGTAGTTTAATTGGCGATAAAGTCGGTGGGCACAATGTGTTAGAGCCAGCGGCTTTGGGTGTTCCAACCATTACTGGTCCGAGCTACTTTAACTTCGAGGAGATTGCACATGAACTTATTAGCAGCTCTCAACTCACAGTTGTCAATGATGGTATAGAGCTTTCTAAACACATTCGAAAGTACTACAAATCTCCGACCAAGCTTGAAGATAAAAAAAGCAACTTTCAAAGTAAAGGCAGCTTAGAAAAAGTGATAGGACACCTTGCATCATGACCATATCTTTTGACCAGAGTATTATATATGTTGAATCTCCATTACAGATCTTATCCGCACTTGAGTACTGTAATGAATACAATGAAAATCCTATTTTTATCGTTAACTTTGGCAACAAAAAAAGAATCAAAAATAGAGAACAAATGCTCAATCTTTTAGAGCCAATTCCAGCTAATAGAAAGTTAGTGTATAAGCACTTTAGAAATTCTCTAATCAGCGATATATATTCATTTTTCTTTATGATAAAAATGAGAAGAATGCCGATATCAAAACGCTTTATTATTGGTGACTTCCGTAGCAAAGTTGCTTGTAATTTTTTTCTAGCTAATCGAGCCAAAGAGCGCGTCTATATGGACGATGGTGCAGCTACGATTGTCACCCAACTAGACTATATACAAAAAGGGATTTATGCTCCAAAACTAAGAAGTAAACGTCAGAAGGTATTCCAACGTTTTTATGACTTTGTTTTCAATTTCAAATACTCTGAGCTAAAGTGCCCTAATTTGTATTCGTTTTTCGCAGGAGAAGGGTTACTGAGACTTGGCCAAAAAAACTTAAGAAAGCCCAAACCACTTATCCGCAAAGAAAAACTCAACAACACTTGCTTCTTCTTCGGCTCTAAGTATTCAGAATCCCGAATAATGCTTCTTGAAGACGAAATAGAATCTTTACGCCAAATAAGTGAATATTACCAACACAAAAACATTGATTTCTTTTACATTCCACACAGAGATGAATCCAAAGAAAAGCTTTCTATAATAAGAGACTTAAACATAAAAATAAAAGATCTTGGTGTCCCTGCCGAAACATACTTTAGTAGCACAAAAAGCATCCCAAGTCATATTGCAGCCTGTTGGAGCACTGTTATATACAGCATAGGAAAAGCGTATGAGCTGGAAAGTGTCATTTCTTTCGATATTCTTAGCAAGATGAAAAAAGAAGGGGCGACTCGCGAGAGGGCTAAGACTGTATATCAGTTTTATCAACAAAGTGGTATAGATATAATTAAAATTTAGTAAAGCTTATGAATAGTTGAAGACTTACAACTTCAACTATTCACTGCGGAAAAGTTATATATTGCCAGCAGTTCGCTCGTAGTGTTCTTTATCTCTATATGAGAAAACCTTTGCAGGATGGCCACCAGCAATAGCCATTGGTGGGATATCACTTACAACAACACTTCCTGCCTGAATGATTGCACCATCACCAATAGTCACACCACCTAGCACAATGACATTAATCCCTAGCCAGACGTTTTTCCCTATAGAAACTGGCTTTTCAATATAGGTATCATCGTATGGAAGCTTGGTTCCGTGGTAGTTATGAATCTCAGAAATAATATGGCAACCAACACCAGAGTGAAAGTTGTCCCCAATCACAACTTTACCCTTCCCTCGAATCATCATTCCATTAAAATGACAATCAGATCCAATATGACTAGTTTTAGTGAATGCAGACTTTCCATTCACAAATACATTCTCTCCGACACTTCCTGCTTTTCTTAATGCCTTTTTATAAAGCCATTTTTTGATTTTTCTCTTTAATCCCATGTCGCACTACCTTGATTTACTCATAACCATAATAACCACTTAAGAGAGAAGTAAATTCTTCTTCATTCCAGTGGATATTATTTTTTAGTTTCTCTTTATTGAATGACCTTAAGAGCCTGTTCAGATTGCTTTCTTTCCATTTATGACCTGACTGCTGCTTACACTTATCAAAATCAATAATCCACACCTTACCTTCACTATCTAGCAAGATGTTATGGATATTCAGATCAGTATGATTGACACCAACATCGTGCATTTTACGGATTTCTAAACCAATTTTTTTGTAGTTATCACCGGATAAGCGTTCTATCTGTAACTTATCAACGAGATCGCTTGCCTCAGATATTTTTTCACTCAATAAGTCTGCTCGATACAACAAACCTATTTGTTCTACTTTCGCGGCAATAGGACGTGGAACATTAACGCCAGCGCTACGTAATTTTTGGAGCAGAACGAACTCAGCGTAACTGCGAGTTCTCTCTAAGCCTAGGAACAAATATTGGTCGCGGACAATTTTTCCGAACAAGCCACCACGGTGATAATGGCGTAATGCAGCAATTGTACTTTGGAGCTTGATAAACCACGTAGTGCCTCGTCCACTAGCACTACCAACGATGGCATTACAACTGCGCCAGTAGTTGATATCAAACAAACTCTCAATGGGCTCGGTGATCAAGCTTTCGTCGTACCACACATGCGTATTATTTTCTTGATAGTGCTTCATCACGCCCCTCAGAAAAAGAGAATATAAGACCATGTAAAGGCAGCAAACAGTAATGCTACAAAAACGGCAGCAGAACCAATATCTTTTGCTCGACCGCTTAACTCATGTCTTTCCACACCAATCCTATCCACAACCGCCTCAATCGCAGAGTTAATCAGTTCAACAATCAACACCAAAACAACAGTACCAAGCATCACTATACGTTGTATTTGCGAAACGTCTAACCAGGAGAGCAGCAACACAGCGGCAATCAGCAAAGCTAATTCTTGTCGAACTGCGGCTTCATGTTTCACTGCAGCCTTCAAACCTTGAAGTGAATAGATACTGGCTTTTAAAATTCGTTGAATGCCCGTGTTTCCGGGCTTTCCTGAAACGGCTCCTGTTTTCTGCTTGTCCTTATCCACTTGAATGTCTCGTGATCACATCATAGCGTCATTTTACATTGTTCTATTTGAGGAACAATCTCGTAAGCCTCTTTTACCGTTCTTCCATGACACGACACCTCTTTGATTGGCTTCTTTCAGAAAATGAAGGCTTCAAGTAACATAACAACCAATATCAAACGAATTACTGGATTACTTATGAAGATTGCATTGGTCCATTTAAGACACGCATACTCTGGCGGAGTTGAGCTGTACCTCAATCAAATGGCGAGATACATGGCAGAGAAAGGGGAAGAAGTCACTATTATCTGCCGCTCTAATGCTGATACACCTCCGCACCCTAACGTCAAGTTTGTGAAGTTGCGCGGTTTTAGTATTGGCAAAAGCCATCGCCTTTGGAAATTTGCGAAAGCGGTAGAGAAGCACGTCAAGGAATCTGACTATGATTTGGTATACGGCCTAGCTCACGCATGGACACACGATGTATTGAGAATTGGAGCAGGCACAAGCCTTCATATGGCACGATCGTTAAATAAGCCGATGCGAATCAAAGATAGAGTGACACATCTGATTGAACAAAAAGCGATGGCCCCCGGAGCCTACTACCATGTCATTAGTAATTCATATAAGAGTGCTCAGGAGATCCAAGAAGCTCACCACGTACCTAAAGAAAAAATCACAGTAATCCATAACTTTGTCGATACGAAACGCTTTGATGCACAACGAATCGAAAAAGAGGCTTTAGAACTTAAGCAACAAATGGAGCTTGATCCTAACAAACCGATTTTCTTATTTTTAGGTACTGGCTACGAGAGGAAAGGGTTAAAGCAGACTCTCACTGCATTTTCCAAACTGAACATTGATGCTCAACTAGTGGTCGTTGGCCGAGAGACTCACGAAGGCGAATACATTAAATTTTCGGAAAACCTTGGTATACAAGACAAATGTAAGTTTATGGGAGAAGACAAACGACCAGAGCTTTACTTTACGCTGGCTGATTGCTATGTCCTACCAACTCTCTATGAACCTTTTGGCTTTACGGTGATCGAATCTCTAGCATGTGGCACACCCTCTATTACCACTGAAAACTGTGGTGCAAAAGAGGTTCTCAAACCAGAAGTGTCGAGCGTAATTGGGGCTGAGGTGAACCCAGAAGAACTTGCAAAAGCGATGGAGTTCTGGGCTGATAAAAAGCGTACAACCAATGTTAGTGAACAATGCAGAGAATTGGCCTTAACAATGGATGTCGAGACGGTATTAGAAAAGAACTATCAGAAACTGCTTGAAATTTACAAAATAAAAAACAACCAGTAGCTGTTGTTGTAATGGGTTAGTTATCTGACAAGTGTTGGTTCATTAACTATGAACCAACACTTGTCGCGTTTTAAATTAAGTTACATCTGTTACCGATATGACAGGATTTAAAGCTTGGTCTTTATCTTTTATCTATAAAAACCTTTTGTTTACTCGCTTGCCAGAGGTCACTCGACGCAAGAGCTTTCATAAATAATTCATCGCTTTGCCCAGAACCAAACTCCTGTTCTGGCTCAAATACCGATGCTTTGGCACGAAAAATAGCATCCAAAATATCAGTTTTAACTTCAGGCACATTGATGATCGACTTAGCGTTCGAGCGCATATTTTGACGAGTTCCAAGGTTTATCGAAGCTTTACCATAAAATGGCACTTCTCGAACTCCAGCACTGGAGTTTCCTATCATTAAGTTCGCGTTTTTAAGAAGAGTCAAAAAGTATTCAAAGCGGATACTAGGAAATACTCTGAATCTTTTGTTGTTATTTAATCGCTCTAGTTCATTGATGATAATTTCCGAACCATGGTCATTGTTAGGATAAATGACAACAAAATTTTCGCTACTTTCCAGTAGAGCATCAACGGTATTAGCAATATTATTGGCAAGCTCATCAACTTCTGTTGTAACCGGGTGATACATAAACACCGAGTAACTCTCAAAAGGGATGTCATACCTTTTTTTCGCATCTTTCAGTGATGGAAGATCTGGAGAAACCATAATATCTAAATCTGGCGAACCAATAACAAAGATACTCGCTTCACTCTCACCTAATTGAAGCAAACGCTTTTTTGCAACTTCATTGGAAACAAAATGTAGGTGGGACATTTTAGACACTGAATGACGAATCAATTCATCAATAGTGCCTGAGACCTCTCCACCTTCAATATGTGAAACAAGAATATTATTAAGCGCACCAACAATTGCACCAGCCATTGCCTCAACACGATCTCCATGCACAACAATCATGTCAGGTCGGAGCTCTTTAACGTAATCTGAAAGACCTTGAATTGTTTTTGACAGAACAACATCCATCGAATCGTGACCATTTTGATTGATGTACTTGTAAAGTGATTTGAAGCCTGCTTTTTCAACTTCAATTGCTGTCATGCCATATTTGGCAATCATGTGCATTCCAGTGATGAAGATATGCGCTTCAAATTCAGAGTGTTGTTCCACTTTTGTGATCAAGCTTTTCAACTTACCGAAATCAGCGCGAGTACCTGTCAAAAACAATATTTTCTTCATAGCTATTTAACGAATTCTTTCTTCAATTGGACATCTGATGTAATTGCTTGTGATGCAACTTTACCAATAAGCGACTCATAGTCTTCCGCTAAAAAATCTCCGGTACCTGGACGCTTAACCCAAAGGTTATCACGCGTAAAGACCTCACCCTCTTTGATTTCTGCAATGGTTACTACACTTGCATAAGCAAAATCAATGGTGACTTGCTCTTCTTTTGCAGCTTCTTTCTTTCCACCACGCATTTTTGCCATGCGCTTGGATTGGGCAATCAGTTCAGCACATTCTTTAGCATCCATTGAACATACGATATCAGGACCAGGGCGATCTTTACTATCAGTGAAGTGACGCTCAAGAACTGAAGCTCCTGCAGCAACTGCACCAAGACAAGCAAGGTTATCAATACTGTGATCAGAAAGCCCTACAACTGCGTCGGGGAATGCCTCTTGTAGCTGCTCCATCGCTCCAATTCGAATTAAATGGTCTGGTGTTGGGTATAAGTTAGTAGTGTGCAGTAAGCAGAAAGGCGTTGCATGCTTTCTAAAAATGTCGACAGCTTTTTGAATTGATGAAATGCCATTCATACCCGTACTCAGAATGATAGGCTTCCCGTAGCTTGCTATCAGGTCAAGAAGTGGATAGTTGTTACATTCACCTGAGCCAATCTTGTATGCTGGTACATTCATTCGCTCTAAGCGTTCAGCCGCAGCACGAGAAAATGGCGTACTGATGAAAATAGCGCCTTTGGATTCAACGTATTCTTTTAGCTTAGTCTCATCTTCTTCATTTAATGAACAACGATCCATAATTTCATAAATGGAAACATCAGCATTGCCAGGGATAACATTTTTCGCTTCCCCACTCATTTCATCTTCGACTACGTGAGTTTGGTGCTTTATGACTTCCGCCCCCCCCTCAATTGCCGCATCAACCATTTCGTACGCAACTTTGAGTGAACCCTCATGGTTAATACCGATTTCTGCAATCACTAATGGGTCGAAATCTAGGCCAATTTCACGGTCAGAAATTTTAAATACAGGATTGTTCATTTTGCTAATTCCTTCATTCTTTCCTCGACTAAATACAAGTCATTTATGGTATCAATGTCCGCAGAATCAGCTTCTGACATGATATAGGGATAAACTTTATTGCGAGGGAATTGATTGTTTAATTTGAATTCGTTTTTAGAGAATGCGTAAATCGCGCCATTTGGCTGAAATGCTCTGGGTAAATCCTGTCTTCTCATGTAAGGGGCGTCATTACTCCATAGCCCTTCAATTGTTCCATCTTCTCTTGCTATGTAAGATTTTACAGGTGTGTGAGACGGTTCGAAAACACTTATAACAAAATTTGCGCTTTTAGACATGTATAGTGTTAGAGCCTCATCTAGGTGAACTGCCGTTCTTAGCGGAGAAGTAGGCTGCAACAATACAATACTGTCACAATCAATCCCTTTTTCTTCAAACCATGTAATTGCATGAGAAACAACGTCAATGCTGCTCGCGGTATCGGATGCCAAAATGTCAGGCCGTTGAATAATATCGGCTTTAAAGCTTTCACTAATGTCTGCGATTTCATCATCATCAGTAGATACAAATACACGTTCAACTTGCTCGCAATTTAGTGCAGCTTCTATGGTCCAACCAATCAGAGGTTTACCATTAATTGGGAGTACATTTTTTCGAGGCAAGCCTTTAGACCCACCTCGAGCTGTTATGAGTGCGATAACTTTTTCTGTCATATCCGTTTTCACTTTCAACCTAATTTTGCTTACATGCTCTAAGCACTGTACGTATTACCATTATAATCACGATTAATCGAAGGACGCGTAGACATGATTTAAATCTGGTATTGTCCTAATTTACCCTATCATTTGAGGTTCATTCTGAGCCACTCAGGCCCCGCAATACCTTGTGAAGCTTTTCTTGCACCTGCTCAACGGTAATTGCGGCCATTAAGTTATCCCCTTTAGCACGCGTGCCCCACGTGAGTGAGTCTACGGACTGGCCTTTTTGTTCTTCAACGTGTTGTTGGTAAACACTTACGACGTTATCTAAATCGTTATAAGGCCCTGTGCGTCTAGGGTCACTATGCGCATATAAACCAATCACAGGTGTCACCTGAGTTGTCGCCAAGTGAGCAGGACCGGAATCAGGGCTAATGACAACCGTGGCTTCATACAATACAGCTGTCAGTTGCTTTAAGCTTGTTTCACCGACAATATTGGTGACAGGCTGCTTGCACAGTGACTCAATTTTATATGCTAATTGCTTTTCTCGTTCCGCTGGCGAGCCACATAGGATCACATGAAGTCCCAAAGACGATGCGTAATCGGCGATAGCTGCATATCGCTCCACTAACCAGTTACGAGAGTCCTTGCTTGCCGCAGCAGAAATCACGACACACTTTCTACCTTGGGTAATGCCTTTAGCGTAATCGACTGATTCACTGGGTAAGGGGATATTCCACGTTGGCTGGCTGAATGGAACACCAATGTACTTAGCAAAGTCAGCCATGTTATCTAACACATGCATTGCCGTTGTATTAGGTAAGTGACGGTTAGTGAACCACCACTGCCCTTCTCTCGTTCTATTCTTGCTAAAACCCACTTTGTATTTTGCTTGGATACCCAAAGACAAAACACTCGATCTCAGGGCTGCCTGCATGTGCAGCAAAACATCAAACTTAGTGCCCTTTAGCTGCTGCCACACAGCCTTCATTCCTTTAAGGCCTTGTGACTTATCAAAAACAATCACATTAACGTTGGGCAAATCACCAATCAGTTGCGCTTCTATTTTACCAGTAACCCAAGTTATCTTGGTTTGCGGCCAGTGCTTTTGAATCGCCTGAACCACAGAGATCGCATGACAAACATCGCCAATAGCCGACAAACGCAATACACACAAATGAGACGGAGGTGAAGTGAATAAACTCATGATAATTTAGGCTTTTGGTTTAAGAGCATTACTGACATAGCTTGAAGTATTTCTCGAGCGTCTTGATACAAATTAAGTTTTCCAATTGTTCATCCTGAAATTGGGCCACATGTCGATGCGCATTTTCAACCATGGCTTCAGCTTTATCTGGGTTTTCAAGGTAGTAGTTAATTTTCTCGTCAAAGTCAGACCAATCATCTTTCACTTCAACATAATGAACACCAGGTTGTAGCGTACCTTCCATAAACCACGTTTCAAAACGCATCTTAGGCGTCACTACGACAGAATTCGAAGACATTGCCCACTTTAAATTGGTTGCAACATCGTTACCTTCAAGGCAAATGATAAACTTGTACTTCAATTGTTCTTGAATGGACATAAAATCTTTTTGCCATTCTGGGTGCTCTTGAGAGGGGTTGGATTGACCAGCATCCATCATTGGATTCTCAAACATTGCTTCCATAAAACGAATACGGTGAATCCGTTTTACAAAACCACGGAAAACCGCCATATCTTTCTTGGCACGAAAATCCAATGCGTCGTTTACAAACTGGAAGTGTCTGCGCTTGTTGAGTTTGAACAACACCGAGTTGTCGTTATTACCCTCAATCGGTCTTGCTTTATAGATCGTCGGGCAATCTTCTACGGCAACTTCATCCCCAAAGTAATAACAAAACGGATTATTACCGGAAAAGTAACGAAGAAATTCTTTAAGATCATAGGTGTATGCACTTTGCCCTTTGTGTGAGAAACGACTCAAACTGGTCGATTTACTGGAATCTAGTTCGCTCGGAGTATTGATCTTACAATAGTAATCCACTCGTTCTTGAACTAACTCCATTTGACCTTGAAACTTCTTTTCTAGTTTGTTTTTGTTGTAAGCAAAATACGCTCGTGGAGCAATGGTCAACAGCAGGTTTTTTATATAGTAAAAAAGTTTCATTAAAACGTTATGCCCTTATCAAACCTATGTTTGTCGATGTTATCTATTCTCGATTCGATGATGTATCATATTACTACTTTTAAGCGTTTTTTGACACTTTTGACAAACACAACGAGCTGCATATGAAACAACAAGGTCATAGTGCCACACACGTCATTTATCCGGGAACCTTCGACCCTATCACAAATGGCCACTTAAACCTCATAGAACGCGCGGCCCAGATGTTCGACTCTATCACGATCGGCGTTGCTGCAAGTCCTTCCAAAAAGACCCTGTTCACTTTAGAAGAACGGGTCCAATTAGTAGAAAGTTCTATCAGTCACCTTTCCAATGTGAACGTTGAAGGCTTCACTGGTTTATTGGTCGATTTTGCAAAAGATCAAAACGCAAACATTTTGATTCGCGGCCTGCGAACTACTGTCGACTTCGAATATGAATTTGGCCTAACCAGCATGTACAGAAAACTCTTACCAGGTCTCGAAAGTGTTTTCCTTACCCCTGATGACGAATACGCATTCCTATCTTCTACGATTGTAAGAGAAGTGGCTTTACATGGTGGTGATATTAGCCGATTTGTTCCTACACCAGTTGAACTTGCACTTGCTCAAAAAACAAAGAACTAATTACTCGAACAAAAGAAAAGAATAGCTATGAACGTATTAATTGTGTGTAAAGGCACATTACCCCCTGTTGCTTATGGTGGTACAGAACGTGTTGTATGGAGCTTAATGAAAGCGCTTCATCAACTGGGTCATAACGTTTACATTCTGAATCCTGAACCCATGACATGTGATTGGGCAACGTGTATTACCCAGCAACCAGACTTGTCTATTGATGAACAAATTCCTGACGAGGTGGATGTCGTTCACTTCCATGTTGGTGGTCGTTGCACCAAAAAACCTTATGTCATCACTCGTCATGGCAACAACACCGTTTCCAAGAAAAATGACCCCAATTCAATTTTCGTCTCTCAAAAACATGCACTAAACCACGGCTGTGAAGCCTTTGTGTGCAATGGTCTAGATTGGGGTGATTACCGTCAGCCAAACTTAGAACTCAATAACAGAGAAAACCGCTATCACTTCCTTGGTAAAGCGGCATGGCGTTTAAAAAACGTTCAAGGCGCAATAGATATTACGAAAAAAGCCAATGTAGCACTGGATGTGTTAGGTGGATACAGGTTGAACTTCAAGATGGGATTTCGACTCACCTTAGATCGCCACGTAAAATTCCACGGCATGGTCAACAATACAGAAAAGTGTGCAGTGCTTGAGCGCTCTAAAGGCCTAATCTTTCCAGTCACATGGGAAGAACCATTTGGATTGGCCATCACGGAAAGCCTATTTATGGGAACGCCCGTGTTTGCTACGCCATATGGATCACTACCTGAATTAATTAACTCGCCAGAGTTTGGCTTACTGTCAAATATTGAAGATGAACTTGCAGACGCAATTAAACATGGAAGCTACAATCCAAAACTGTGTCACGAATACGCTCGAGACACGTTTGATCATATTTCAATGGCCAAGGCTTACATAGAGAAGTACGAAAAAGTACTTAATGGAGAAGCTCTGAATCAGTTTCTTTCTGAGCCAGTAAAACAAATAAAAAAATTACCTTACTTTAGATAGAACACCAATTTTGAGTCACCATGAAAGCATTTTGTATCACTTTAAAAGGCTGTGAAGACAGGCAAGAAACAACATTAAACACCCTAAAGAGAATCGGTTTAGATTGTGAAGTTTTCTATGGCGTGGATGCACGTAAGGATGCTCACCCCTTATTAGAACACTTAGATCGGCGCCAGTTTGAATTTAATATGGGTCGCCCATGCATCATCGGTGAGGCGGGCTGCTACGCGAGCCATTACCTACTTTGGCAAAAGTGCGTTGAATTAAATGAACCTATTATCATTTTTGAAGATGATCTCAGCATCGAAGACGAGCTATTCCTTAACACATTGAAAGCCGTTGCAGAAAATATCGAAAACTGTGGTTATATTCGTACAGAAAACACTAGTAGTCGTGGCATGTTCTACGATACGAAACAATATGGCTCCCAACGCTTGGTTAAGTACCTAAAAGTACCACAGTGTACAACCTCTTATGCAATAAACCCCAAGGCGGCCCAAGCGTTTATCGAAGCAAGTAAAACGTTCCAATTCCCGGTAGATGTCTTCCTACGTAATACTTGGCTTCATAAGCAAGCAATGTTTGGCGTAAGGCAAGCTGGCTTACGTGGAGGCAATAAACCATCTGTCATTGGTAATAGAAAACGCCAAGGAGACAAAGACTACCTCGTGGCTACAATGAAGCTGCTAAATAAAGCAAAAAGTATGACGCTAAATTTAGTGATGAATGGCTACCACCTCATAAAAATGGGCCGAGAATACGGCCCAAAGAAGTTTGATAACTAACGCAGTTTACTTCTGACATTCCCCGCAGAAGAAGGTATTGCGTTGGCCTATCTTTTGTTCTTGGAGAGCTTCGCCGCATTCTGGGCATGGCTCTCCGGCTTTTCCGTAAACTAATAACTCTTGTGCGAAGTAACCTGGCTTGCCATCTGCTTGGGCGAAATCTTTCAATGTCGTTCCGCCTTGCTGAATGGCGATCTCTAACGTGGCTTTGATGTTCTCCACCAGCAATTGCCACTCTTTTTTGGTTAGCTTACCTGCAGGGCGAGTGGGATGAATGCGTGATTTAAACAATGATTCGTTGGCGTAGATGTTTCCGACTCCGACGACGACTTTATTGTCCATAATGAACTGTTTAACCGCAACGCGCTTACCTTTGGCTTTCTCCGCTACGTAATCAGCATTGAACTCTTCAGTCAAAGGTTCCGGTCCCATATGACCTAATACAGCATGTGATTCATTTGGTGCGCTCCACAGCCATGCGCCAAAACGGCGTGGATCGTTGTAGCGCAGTATTTTTCCATTAGTAAGTTTGAGATCCACATGATCGTGCTTTGCTGGAGGAAAATCAGCATCAAGCACACGCAGTGAACCCGACATTCCTAAATGAACAATCGCAGTACCTTCGTCCGTTTCAATCAACAGATACTTAGCGCGGCGATTGATATTACGAATCACCTGCCCTTCTAGCTTCTTCAACTCTTGAGGGATATCCCAACGCAGTTTCGGGGTTCGGAATACAAATGCCTTAATCGTCTCGCCAACCATGTGTGGACTGATGCCCATTCGGCTTACTTCAACTTCTGGTAATTCAGGCATTTAATTTTCCTTAAAACGCTAAGAGCATTGATATTGGGTGGCTAGCATAATCGAAAAGAACAAAGACAAACACAGCCTTTGAAAAGGGTTATTCGTAAGGCTTACTTGGGCATGATGTAGTTGCCATCAACAGAAATCGCAATCCATTTATCTTGCCAGTTTTTAAACAACCAAAAGTCGCCAAGCCGATAAAAGGTCACTCGTTGCGGTTCTTCTAAGTCTTTGTACCAGATCTCAATACTTTCTGGAGAAGACAACTGAGACTTTAAATTATCGTATTGTTCTGAGGTCAGCTCAGTCCCTTCCAAAGATTGCCAACGAGTCACAATCTCTTGTACGGGAATATTAGCTTTAATGTTCGATTGCCATTGCCCATTTTGTTTCTCCAATTCCCAACCTGAGAAGTAAATAGCACTCACTTCATGATCAGAGCGCAATAAATTGGGGTAAGGATCCACAGGTTCTTCGACAAGGTAGGTTTTGATCAAGGTTGGCGCATTCAAGATCACCATAAAAACGATGATGCCTAGGATAAGAATATTGTTCCAACGACGGCGACGGGCCGGACTAACGCGCATAGCAGTTCCTAATCTCCTGTAGTTATCAACAAACTACCAAAGCGTATGAATTTTGACTAGAACATCTGTATGGAAACACGTGAAAGAAGGGATGAAGTGAAGGATTACTGAATTTTAGGTAATAAAAAGCCCAACTCGAGAGTTGGGCTTTTTAAATCGTCAAAGAGACAAAACCAATTATTTGATTTTAGCTTCTTTGTACATAACGTGCTGGCGTACAACTGGATCAAATTTCTTGATCTCAAATTTGCCTGGCATGTTACGCTTGTTCTTATCTGTTGTGTAGAAGTGACCAGTACCTGCTGAAGATACTAGACGGATTTTCTCACGAACGCCTTTCTTTGCCATTGCCTATTTCCTCTTAAACGTTTTCGCCACGTGCACGGATATCAGCAAGAACAGTATCGATACCCTTCTTGTCGATGATGCGCATACCTTTTGCAGTAAGGCGTAGTTTAACAAAACGTTTTTCGCTCTCTACCCAGAAACGATGAGTTTGTAGGTTCGGCAGAAAACGACGCTTAGTAGCATTTCGTGCGTGTGAACGGTTGTTACCCGTTACTGGACGCTTACCAGTTACTTGGCATACTCGTGACATGAATGTCTTCTCCAAAATCGTTTCAGCTCGATATCAACCTTGGTGGCCGAACCTCTCTATTTCTCGGAAAGAAGTTAGAGGTTAAGAACCGCTATGGAAAATCCATACAAGGCTATCAAAGGTCGCGCATTATACTAACTTGATATGCATTGCTCAAGACCCGAACAGATCCTTTTTACAGGTTTTCGTGATCTTTTTTTAGACAGCAGGTTTTTTCTAGCAGTCCAAGCTGAATTCAGTTAAAAATTTAGTGGCGAGGATGATAGCAGATTTTTAGCAACTAACAACCTAAAAAATGCACAGTTATATCCACCCTCTTTCTGCAAAAGAAACGCTTTCGCCATCACCGATAACGAAATGGTCCAAAATCCGTATATCCACCAGCGCTAAAGCATCGATTAATCGTCGCGTAATTCGTCTGTCTGCTTGGCTCGGCTCTGCAACACCAGACGGGTGATTGTGTGCCAAAATCAAAGCAGCTGCGTTATGATGCAGGGCTCGCTTGACCACTTCTCTCGGATAAACCGACGCGGCATCTAGTGTGCCTTCAAACAAAATCTCATCTTTTATTACTCTATGCTGGTTATCTAAGAAAAGAATGTAGAAAGCCTCTCTTTGTCGATCTCTTAATATAGAAGAAAGGTACATTTTAGTTTGTTCGGGGCTGGTTAATACATCACCACGCTTTAAGGTTTCGGCTAAATAACGTTGCGTCATTTCCAAGACGGCTTGTAACTGCACGTATTTCGCTTGTCCCAACCCTTTGTGTTGGCAGAACTCTTTTTCGGTTGCAGAAAAAAGCTGGCGAAGTGAACCGAAATCTTGAATAAGAAAATCAGCCAATTCGATGACATTCATACCTTGTGTGCCAGTGCGAAGAAAAATCGCCAATAATTCAGCATCGCTCAAAGCTTGCGGCCCTCTGTGTAGCAGCTTCTCTCGTGGCATAGAATCAGTAGGTAAGGATTTAAGGGTCATCATGAGCTCTCTTTCTCTAGTGAACTCCTATTGCACAAAACAAAAGCAGAAATTCGAAACTGACTTTTGTTTTTTCCGTTAGCCGCAGCTTTTTTATGTAATTTAGCAATCCATCAGAATGTACCGCGTTCAACCAGATCGTCTTTTCTCTCCTGTGGATTTCTTAAAAAGGCATAGACCTCTTCTCTAAAATTTGAACACAAAAAACCATTATTGAGGCTCTAGAAATCCCAATAATTAATATTCTGTAGTTTGATATGGATTAGCTTAACGCCAGATTTGCTTGAGCGATGAAAGATTCAATTGTGATAAACTCCTCGCCAGAAAAATTGGAGATCTCACATGCAAACACTAGCAGGAAAGAAAGTTCTACTTGGCATCAGTGGCGGTATTGCCGCGTATAAATGTGCGGAGCTAACCCGTCGCCTAATAGAAAGGGGCGCGCAAGTTCAAGTAGTGATGACCAAAGCGGCGAAGGAGTTCATTACTCCCTTAACCATGCAGGCAGTCTCTGGGCGTCCGGTGTCGGATAGCTTGTTAGACCCAGCAGCAGAAGCGTCGATGGGTCACATTGAACTGGCAAAATGGGCAGATTTGGTTCTTCTTGCTCCTGCAACTGCAGATTTGATTGCACGTATGTCGGCAGGCATGGGTAATGACTTGCTTACTACGTTAATACTTGCGACAGATTCACCAGTAGCGGTATCTCCAGCAATGAATCAACAGATGTACCGCAATGTCGCAACTCAAGAAAACATCGCCACACTTGCATGCCGTGGTATGCACATTTGGGGCCCTGCGGCCGGTGAGCAAGCATGTGGCGATGTGGGTCCTGGTCGAATGCTAGAGCCAATGCAGTTAGTGCATCTGTGTGAGCAGTTCTTCAAACCGAAACTGTTGGCAGGAAAATCGGTACTGATCACCGCAGGTCCAACTCGTGAAGCGATTGACCCTGTGCGTTACATTTCTAACCACAGCTCAGGAAAGATGGGCTTTGCACTAGCAAATGCCGCAGCGCAATTGGGAGCGAAGGTCACGCTAGTCAGTGGGCCTGTCAGCTTGAATACGCCAGCGGGTGTTGAGCGTATCAATGTTGCGAGTGCACAAGAGATGCATGATGCTGTAATGGCTCACGCGCCTAACCACGATGCTTTCATTAGCTGCGCCGCCGTAGCAGATTACCGTCCAGAAAATGTGGCGTCTCAAAAGTTGAAAAAGACCGAAAACAACGATCAGATGACCATCAACATGGTCAAAAATCCTGATATCGTAGCGACCGTCGCCAACATGACAGAGCAACGTCCATTCACAGTTGGTTTTGCAGCAGAGACCAACGACGTAGAAACCTACGCTCGCGGTAAACTGGTAAAGAAAAACCTCGATATGATTTGTGCGAACGATGTTTCTGTTGAAGGCCAAGGTTTTAACAGTAACGACAACGCCATCACTTTATTCTGGCCAGAAGGCGAACAGGCGTTGGCATTAGAATCCAAAGAAGCGCTAAGTTTCAGAATTTTGGAAAAAATGCACGAATTGATGTAATTACCATTCGCTTTTCATAGAAAACTGGCACAAATTTGGTACAAACATGACAAGTGAGGGTGTTAAAGCTCCCATTACCTCCTCACTGGTCTAGTTTGATGCCAAAGAGCGTCTTATAATCCCCTCCGCTCAACTTTGTATTTTGAAAGGAAGTAACTAAATGGCCGGCAGTAAAAAATCCAATCGTCGTGAAGAAATCTTGCAAGCTCTCGCGCAGATGCTTGAATCTACAGAAGGGGCTTCACGCATTACTACGGCAAAATTGGCGAAACAGGTCGGTGTTTCAGAAGCGGCACTTTATCGCCACTTCCCAAGTAAAGCTCGCATGTTTGAAGGCTTGATTGAGTTCATCGAAGAAGCACTCATGACTCGTATCAACCGCATTTTGGATGATGAGAAAGACACGCTAGAGCGCATTCGTATGGTAATGCACCTTATCTTGGCATTCTCAGAACGTAACCCAGGTTTGACACGCATTCTTTCTGGTCATGCTCTAATGTTTGAAAATGAGCGCCTACGCGATCGCATCAACCAACTGTTTGAACGTATCGAAACACAGCTTCGTCAGATCCTACGTGAACGTAAAATCCGTGAAGGCAAATCGTTCCCAGTGGAAGAGCGCATTTTGGCGGCTCAAATCCTAGGACAAGTTGAAGGCAGCTTGAACCGCTTTGTTCGTAGTGATTTCAAATACCAACCAACCGCGAACTTTGACGAGTATTGGGCACTTCTCAGCGCACAAATTAAGTAGAGATTATGAGTAAAGACAAATTCACTAAGCCGGAGTTTTCTCTTTCACTTCTCCACCCTCGTAACTGGGGTGTTTGGCTCGGCTTTGGCTTTTTGGCTATCGTGGTCAATATCCTTCCATACCGTATGTTGCTGTCGTTAGGCCGTACACTTGGCCACCTCGGCATGCGCTACGGCAAAGGTCGTGTCCATGTCGCGACACGTAACCTTGAACTGGCTTTTCCAGATAAAGCGCCTGAAGAGATCCAACACATTGTTGAAGAGAACTTCAAGAATACCGGTATGGCACTGATCGAAACCGGTATCACTTGGTTTTGGCCGACATGGCGTTTCAAAACTCTGATCATTGAGAAAGACCTAGTCGCACTTCGTGAGAAAGCCACAGAAGGTAAAGGTGTATTACTGTGTTGTGTACATGCTTTAAATCTTGAAATCACCGCTCGTGCTTTCGGTGTGTTAGGTGTTGCAGGCTATGGCGCTTTCCGCCCGCACAACAACCCAGCGTACAACTTCATTCAGTACTGGGGACGCACGCACAACGGCAACAAACTCATTGACCGCAAAGACGTTAAACAAATGATTCGTGTTCTACGCAGCGGTGAGCGTTTGTTTTACTTACCGGATCACGATTACGGTCGTAACAAATCGGTATTCGTCCCTTTCTTCGCAATTGAAGACGCTTGTACTACAACTGGCACCAGCATTCTGGCTTACACGTCCAAGTGCTCGATAATTCCGGGCTCTGGCTTCCGCAATGGAGATGGTAAGTATGAAATCATCGCTGATAAGTGCATTGAAGCCGACTATCCGAAAAAAGACGAAGTAGCGGCAGCGGCTTATATGAACACCTTTGTAGAAGAAGTTATTCTGCGCGCACCAGATCAGTGGATGTGGCTACATAAACGCTACAAGACCATGGCTGATGAAACTGCGCCAAAAGGCATTCGCTACAAGTAAGTGATAAAGATAAAAGAAAGGGGCTGATGGATATCCACCAGCCCCTTTTTCTTCAATGATGAAAGAGCAATTAAACGCCGTATTCTGCGCGGTACGCTTTTACTGCTTCTAGGTGCTCTTTGTCAGTACCTTTCTCTTCAAGGAAAGTCACAAGGTCTGTCAGGCTAACGATTGAGATAATTGCACAACCAAAGTCACGCTCCACTTCTTGAATCGCAGACAAGTCACCTTTACCTTTTTCTTGACGGTCAATCGCAACCAACACACCTGCTAGGTCCGCACCGTTTGCTTGGATGATTTCCATTGATTCGCGAATCGCGGTACCTGCTGTGATTACGTCATCTACTAGCATGATACGACCTTCAAGAGCAGAGCCTACAAGGTTGCCACCTTCGCCGTGGTCTTTTGCTTCTTTACGGTTGAAGCAGTAAGGCGTGTCAATGTCGTGGTGATCCGCTAGCGCTACTGCTGTTGTAGTCGCGATTGGGATACCTTTGTATGCAGGGCCAAACAGTACATCAAACTCAATGCCTGAGTCCGCCAGCGCTGCAGCGTAAAAACGACCAAGACGCGCTAGGTCACGACCAGTATTGAAAAGACCAGCGTTAAAGAAGTACGGGCTTTTACGGCCAGATTTCAAAGTAAACTCACCAAACTTAAGAACTTCTTTCTCAAGTGCAAACTCAATAAATTCACGCTGGTATGCTTTCATTATTTTCTCTCTAAATACAGGCTTGGTATCCATATTCCCAAGCAGTTAATAAACACTAATGCGTTATCTCCTAAGTAGATGGATTTACAGCTAGGCAGCAAGTTTTTCTATCCCTATGAGCATAGTCTTCTATGTAAATAGGTCGGACTGGCGATCCAGTAGAAAAGCGCAGCGAACAACGCTGTAGATTCATATACGACGGAGATAAAAAAATAGCCCCCATAATGGGAGCTATTAAAATCAATTGGTTAACGCCGCCTTCTGCGCTGCGACAATTTCCGTAATGCCGACTTTCGCCGACTCTAACAGAGCCATCAGCTGCTCATGACTGAACGGTTCACCTTCTGCGGTGCCCTGAATTTCAATCATCTTGCCTTCTTCTGTCATCACTACATTCATGTCTGTGTCTGCCGCTGAATCTTCAACGTACTCAAGGTCACACAGAACATCATCACCTAGCAAACCAACTGAAACTGCCGCTACGTGGCCTTTCATTGGGTTTGCTTTTAGCTTGCCGCTATCCACTAGGTGTTGAAACGCGTCTGCCATTGCAACGCTTGCGCCGCTGATAGATGCAGTGCGAGTGCCGCCGTCTGCTTGGATAACATCACAGTCAACTGTGATCATGAACTCACCCATCGCTTGTAGATCAACCACAGCGCGTAGGCTACGTGCGATCAAGCGTTGGATTTCCATCGTACGACCACCTTGCTTACCGTTCGCCGCTTCACGACGCGTACGCGAGTGAGTTGCACGAGGTAGCATGCCGTATTCAGCCGTTACCCAGCCTTTACCTTGACCTTTTAGCCAACGAGGCACAGATTCTTCAACGGTCGCATTACACAACACTTTGGTGTTACCAAACTCAACTAACACTGAGCCTTCAGCGTAAGCTGTGTAGTTACGAGTAATTTTGATTGGGCGAACTTGGTCCGCCTTGCGATCGTTTGGACGCATGGGCATCTACCTTAAGTAATGAGGAGAAGACGATTTGGTTGGGCGCAGATTATAACGGAATCGATTAAATAAAGCTATCTGGACAATCTCGTCACAGAATAGCAAAGCCTCTGCCATCTTGCTGTGCTACTATTGCGTGGTAATTTTCAGCAAATTTAAAAGACAGGAAAATTCGATGATTTACAGTATGACAGCGTATGCACGCAAAGAAGTAAAAGGCGATTGGGGCAGCGCAGTGTGGGAGATCCGCAGTGTAAACCAACGCTACCTAGAAACTTACTTCCGCATGCCAGAACAGTTCCGTGCTCTTGAGCCAGTACTGCGTGAGCGTTTTCGTAAGCGCCTAGCTCGCGGCAAAGTAGAATGTAATCTGCGTTTTGAAGCAAACCCAGCAGCAAAAGCAGAGCTTAGCATTAACGAAGCACTGGCAAACCAAGTGATCAAAGCTGCTGAGCAAGTGATGCACATGACTGGCGAACTAAGCCGCATCAACCCATTCCAAGTCATGCAATGGCCTGGTGTGATGGAAACACCTGAGCAAAATATGGATGAGGTGAACAAAGAACTGCTTGCTGCATTTGATGAAGCAATTGGTGAGTTCATCGAAGCGCGTGGCCGTGAAGGCGACAACATGAAAGCGCTTATCGAACAACGCCTAGAAGCGATCACATCAGAAGTCGTGAAAGTGCGTGCACGCATGCCAGAAATCCTAGAGTGGCAACGTGAGCGTCTGTTCTCGAAGTTTGAAGATGCGAAAGTAGAGCTAGACCCATCTCGCGTTGAGCAAGAGCTTATCCTTCTGGCACAGAAATCAGACGTAGCAGAAGAGCTAGACCGTCTTGATTCTCACGTAAAAGAAACCACAAACATCCTGAAGAAAGGTGGCGCAGTCGGTCGTCGTTTAGATTTCATGATGCAAGAGTTCAACCGTGAGTCGAACACGCTAGCGTCAAAATCGATCAGCACAGACATCACCGCATCAGGTGTTGAACTGAAAGTTCTGATTGAGCAAATGCGCGAACAAATTCAGAACATCGAGTAATAAAGACCTCGATGAGATATCTAAAGAGCCTCGCACTGCGGGGCTTTTTATTTGCTGATGCTTCACTTGCTTACTATATATAAAACCAATAGTCTTGTGTGGTTACTTCTAAACCATTGAATCGCCATGACTCGTCCGCATTGCTTAGTCCTGCAACATGACTCCCCTATTTCTTTCTATCCTGATAAAAATCAGTTGATGATTGATGGTGAGGAGGTTCATTTAGAGCCATTGCAAGCAAGATTGCTCAGCTACTTTATCAAGAATCGTGGGAAAGTACTGAGTACCCAGCAAATCGCCGATGATGTCTGGCAAAGGACGCAAGTTTCCGACAACTTGGTGAGACAAGTCATTAGTCTACTGCGCAGTCAGCTTCAGGACAAAACGCGTCCGTATCGCATCATTCAGACCATTCCTAAGCAAGGTTACTTATTTGATATCGAAGTGACTAAGCCGAGCATAACGCGCACTCCAATCCCTGAAGAATCCACTCCTCTTACTCGTACCGCCAAGCCTAAAAATAAACGTATGGTTTTAGCTGTAACGGCAATCCTGACGGCTGGGTTTATTGTGGCTTGGGCTTTGCCAAAAGGTGACACCGCTGATGACACAACGGTGATAACTGCGCAACAAAGTAACGTAGTGCCCGTTTATATTCATGATATAACGCTCGATTCCAACAGCAACTTTGAAATGGCAGAAAGCGTATATAACTATCTCTTCTATGGGCTAAATTCAGCCAAAAACCTATCCGGTTATCACTATTCTCAGTTATCCCAACAAAGTAAGCAGTCTCTTGCCAACCACGGTGTTGAGCTCAAAAGTTGGATCAAGAAAGTAGAAGGCAATTATGTGCTTAGCGTCTTGGTGCAAAACAACCATCAACCCAACCAGAGCCAAAAGGTAGAGAAGACATTTAACCAAGATAACTTCTTCGATGCTATTGGCGATGTGATTTTAGAAATCAAAGCCATCATTGCCCCAATGAGTTCCGATTACGAAGTGGCGAGCCATCGCGTGACGTCCA
The DNA here is from genome assembly GCF_002875385.1 of Vibrio sp. 10N.222.52.B12. Lineage (NCBI taxonomy): Bacteria > Pseudomonadati > Pseudomonadota > Gammaproteobacteria > Vibrionales > Vibrionaceae > Vibrio > Vibrio sp. 10N.222.52.B12. Next base: position 199,163 of record NZ_MDAW01000121.1, read on the forward strand.
TCAGTAACTATGACGATTGGAAAGTGATCTCTGAAGGGATTTCTCTTTTCTATCAAGGTAAAGGTGGTCCCGCTTTTTCTAATATTGCTCAGCAGCTAAATACGATTCAACAGCAAGGGCGAGACAGCTATTTGGTCAGCGCTTTGTTGTCTTACTCTGAATCTTTAGCTTACTTACGCGAGCACAAAGAAGAAAACCGAGAGCAAGCGCTTCACTCAGCCAAGCAAGCGTTCGAACTGAACCCACGTTGTGATATTGCCAACCTCACTTTGGGGCTTGCTTTGCTTATCAACCAGCACCCTAATCAAGCCTTCCCATACTTGTTTTACGCAGCAGAAAGCACGCCAAGTCCGATCAGTTTTTACTTACTCAGTGTGGCTGACAAACTCGCAGATAACCCAAAAGGCTCGCAATACAATTACCAACGCTATACTGAGATGAAAAAAGAACATAACGGGCAACTGTTTGATCTTATTGAATCTTCACAAAAAGCAAACCTATTCCAAACAGCCAAATAGCCTCAAATAAAGCGGAGTGAAAAATCGCCTGCTCTCACCGATTGTTCGGTCAACCTCCTCAATGCTGATGGGCATTCTGGATGTTTGATTTTTGTTTGGAGTTCAACTCGCTTGCCTTGCATCAAGCGTAAAGAACGCGCCTTCCACATACTTGTAAACCAAATCATTCATTTCTTGGGATACACACATGTTGAAGAAGTTTGCTTTTCAGATCATTCCAATCCAGATCTTTCTGTTCGTCTTTTGGTTCAAAAATGGCTTTATCGATAAAGTGATGGGCGTGCTACTTAGCGTCATCACACCTGATACTGCCTATGCAGGCGATACTTGGGCAGGCTGGAAAGGCTATATCGTTGGAACTTGGGATAAAAGCCAAGTCGGTCATGCACTGCTAAGTCCAACGTTTGACTTTATGTTCCCGATCCTCATCGCTTTGCAGTGCTTACCGTTTTTATTGGTGATTCGCTCGGTGCTGGCAGGTGAGTTTATGGCTGGAAAAGAGCGTCCATGGCTACTCTATGCGGCTTTTGCATCTCTGTTCGTAACGGGTTGTATGGCTTTCACCCAAACCATTACAGGTGCAAGTGATGGACAATATCTATGGCAATTTATTGGCTTTAGCATGGTTGCCATCATGTATCTGCGTAACGAACAAGGTAAATAAAGTCACATCAAAAGCCCCAATCCAATGGGGCTTCTTCATGACGTTTAGTCTGTTTTAGGCATTGATGTTCTTCATACAATGTTCACATAGCACAGGCTTTTTCTCTGCAGACTTGAGGCGAAAACGCTGCCAGAAAGTAGGTTCAGCTTTAGTGACAAAAATACCACCCAATAATGGCAGCAGCAGAGCGACAGAAACCAACGACAAACTGTTACCCGCAATCCATGTAGAAAGACTCAGCGCAATCAACGGGAAAAACAGAAAACAGATCGAGGCAGTAAACGGCGTCGACACTTGTCCAAGCTTAAAGTACGCCACAATGCCACCTACGCTAGCAAACATACCGAGATAAATCACAGCGCTAATCGAGTCCACCGAGAACTGAGAAATATCTGGTCGCTCGACGAGCAATGAGGTGATAAACAACAGCACAGAAGCAACAAAGCTTGGAAAGGCGTTGTAAGTCAGTACTGGAATGCCTTTACAGAACTTTTCAACAAACACATACATCACTGCATGAATCGCGACCGCCCCACCTAGAGCGAGAAAGCCCAGCAGGTAATCCTCCCCACCTAGACTCATTTCTTTCGCCAGAATCAGAATTAAGCTCAGAACCGCGACCAAAAGGCCGGCAATCTGGGATTTACGTAACCTAAGCCCAAGAAACAGACTCGATGTCACCATCACCGCTATCGGCATATTGGCGAAGATGATCGAAGCAAGGCCCGATGAAATGTATTGTTCCCCAAAAATCATCAAGGTAAACGGAATCGCGAAATAGAAAATCGCAACGACGAACATCCAGAACACTTTACCTTTAGGGAAAAACAGAGGTTGTTTGAGGTGTTTCGCCAACATGATTAATAGCGGTGCGGCAATCAGAAAACGCAGTCCAGTAGCAAAGATAGGTGGAATAGTTTGCACCGCTACTTCCATCGCAAACCACGTGGTGCCCCAAATCAAACACACAGACACGAACAAGATAATTGGTAGATGCTTATACGTCATGACGACCTCCCGCTTGTTGAGCATTAACAAGGTTTGGCAGATACGCAGCAAGGCGCTCGTTACGAGCAATTAAAGTGGTTTTCATTTTTTAGTTCCCATCACAGGGCGGTGTAAATAAAAAAGCTATTTACACGCGTAACAAATTCGCACGGTAATGCGTGCAGTGACATTGTTGGCAGCGATATGCTGCGAGATAGGAATTAAGCTATCGGAGGACGATAGTGAGAGTGCATATCTGCACTGGTATAGATAGAAGTTTGGCTAGTCGCAAGCTCATGACGATATGGTGCCTCATATGAACGTTGCTGGGTTTCGACAACTGCCGTGCCCGAAGCATGACCATGGGAACAACATTGTTTTTCGAAGCATGTTCCGCCCGGTTCACAACAACCCGGTTCTTCCTTGTTGACGGTATTAAACTCGATATCACAATAGCTAAAGTGCATCACTTCTGCATTGGGAGTGTTATCTGAGTAACCGGGTGAGACCTCTGCACGAGCTACGCCACTCGACAGCATAAAAGCCATCAAAGCAGAGAGCAGGAAGCAAATTGTGGATGTGCTTTTCATCAGCATCACAATGTCTCATAAAAAGGAGAATACGGGATAGCGTGAAGATAACTGTCAAACAGACAAGAAACAATAGTGCTTGAGATGACTTTACACTTTTTTACCCCAAAGTCGTGTAGATGTGATTCCCCTTCACACAAAAGCAAAGCCTCGCACTTGGCGAGGCTTAACATTATTCATCTTTTTCGGCGGTTTGATTATCAATATACGGCCAATAATGATGACCGACTCGAATAACCAAAGTAGCGGCAGCCAGAATAAACGCGGCCAAAGACAGCCACACTATCATCACGGAGTCGAGCTCTTTCATTCCGAGAGTGATATAGCGAGCGATGGCCATCATGGCAATGTAAATTGGGTAACGGACTGGTATCTTACCGTTCATCACAAACTGCCCAACCATAGCAAGCACTTCCAGATAGATGAACATCAATAAGATATCATCGAGTGCAACACGCTTTTGCACGTAAATATGGACAAACTCTTCGACCATAGCCCAAACAGTCGCCAGAGTAATGGCAACCAAAAGCACAGCTTCAAGCAGATGAAAGATTTTCAGAAAAGGACGACTGAATGATTTAGGTAAATGCGACGGCATGGCCAACTATCCAAACAAATCAAAGGAGTAAGTTTGCAGTGTAGCACGCAGAGTTGAATAAACTGAACTGACAAACCTCACCGGCAAAAAGAAAAACGCTCCAATTAATAGGAGCGTTTCATTTTACCTAGAAGGTGACTTTACGCCACTTGCTGCTTTTTTTCTGCTACGCGCTTTTTCTTGCGGTATTTAGGGTGCGTGATAGGAATCGCGGATAGTAGTTTTTTGGTGTAGTCATTTTGAGGGTTCGCGTAAATTTCTTTCGCGTTGCCCGCTTCCACCACTTTGCCAAAGTACATCACCGCCACTTTATCGGACACATGTTTCACTACAGACAAATCATGAGAGATGAAGATGATGGCCAGATTCATCTCTTGCTGAAGTTGCAGTAACAAATTCAAGATCTGAGCCTGAACCGATACGTCTAACGCAGAGACTGACTCATCACAAATCAACAACTTCGGTTTAAGAGCGATCGCACGAGCAATACCAATACGCTGACGTTGACCGCCAGAGAATTCATGTGGATAACGGTTCACTGCCGTTTCTGGCAAACCGACTTTGACCAACAGCTCTTTCACCCATTGCTTACGCTCTGAAGACGTACCAATGTTGTGAATCACGTACGGCTCTTCGAGAATCATTCCAATCGTATGACGTTGGTTAAGCGATTCCATCGGGTCTTGAAAGACAATTTGCATGTCTTTACGCAATGAGCGCATTTGTTTCACAGACAATTTGGTGATGTCTTTGCCTTCAAAGAAAATCTTACCTTCTGTTGGCTCGTACAATTTCAAAATAGTACGACCTAGGGTACTTTTACCACAGCCAGATTCACCTACTAGGCCAAGAGTTTCACCCTCACCTACTGATAACGACACGCCATCAACGGCTTTAATGGTGTAGCCTTTCTTAAACAGTCCTTTACCTGATACAAAGTGCTGCTTAAGATCTTCAATTCTTAATACTTCTTTTGCCATAACATCCTCTTTTATGACTTGTTCACTTTGCACCAGTTAGCTAGCAAACATACTGGCATCGATCGGTTTAATATCGATCATCTGTTTAGGTTCGTTATCTAAACTCGGCATCAAACCCATTAAACGTTCTGTATAAGGGTGCTGTGGGTTATCAAACAGCTCGAAAATCTCGGCTTTTTCCACAATACGACCACCGTACATCACGGCTACGTCATCACACACTTCCGCAACCACACCAAGATCATGAGTGATAAAGATCATCGCCATGCCCGTTTCTTCTTGAAGCTCATTCATTAGTTCAAGAATAGACGCCTGCACGGTTACATCCAGTGCTGTGGTTGGTTCATCACAGATAAGAATGTCTGGTTTACACGCTAATGCCATCGCGATCATCACACGCTGACGCATGCCACCCGATAGGTTGTGTGGGTATTCATTCAGACGTTTTTCTGGCATTGGGATTTTTACTTTGGCCAGCATTTCTAGCGCGTAAGACTCTCTTTGCCTCTTATCCAATTCAGGACGGTGCAACTCCAAGACTTCGCACAGTTGGCGCCCGATACTATGTACGGGATTCAAAGCCGTCATCGGGTCTTGGAAAATAATAGAAATGCGGTCGCCGCGCATGGCGTACATTTCTTCTGCTGGTAATGTGGCAAGGTCTGTACCACGGTAATTGACCTCACCATTGACGATATTACCGTATGGTTTTGGCAACAGACCCATTATCGACATCGACGTGACACTCTTACCACTACCCGACTCACCAACTAGACCAAGGGTACGCCCAGCACGAACATCAAAGTTTACGCCATGCAGTACTTTGACAGGTCCATCATCCGTAATGAATTCAACCTCAAGATCTTTAACACTTAGGATTACATCGTTTTCCATAACACATCCTTACAGCTTATAAGTGTCATCAACGACAACAACTGGTTCAAAAGTTTTACCCGATTTCATCGCCTTCTGGGTTTCTTTCTTCACATCAGTATCAATCCAGTAAGTGCCATCACCAATGATGCCACCGCTAAACAGTGCTTCCGTCATGCGGTTCATTGGCTTCTCTGGCAGCTTTAACCAACGCCAGTGGCCATAACGAACGTAAGGCACCATATAACCAGGAACAATCACGTGCGCATCAATAATGTCACGCTGGATTTCATGACCAAGTTGGATCTTTTTGTCCATGTCCATATTGAAGCGATAATCGATGATCTTCGCATCAAGTTCAGGCGTGCTGTAGTTTGTGAACGAGTTGGTTTGAGGCTTATTCGCGTTCACTGAGTGGAAGTATTCCCAATAGGTTGGTATCTCAGAAGTGCCCATATCAAGGAACGCTAAATCATGTTTCTTCTCACGCACATATTTGAACATCGACGAGCCATCGATCAGCTTAAGCTCAATGTCTAAACCAGCCAATTTAGCCTGTTCGCGCACAAAGGCGATACGAGGCGTGTGTACAGGTGTCGCGTACGTCAATTCGAAGCTCAAACGTTGGCCTTTGTCATTGATACGGATTCCGTCCGAACCAATCTTATCAAAACCCGCTGCAGCAAACGCTTGTGCCGCTTTTTCTGGGTCAAATTTCGGAGCTTTAGCATCTGGCAACGTGTATTTGCCGTGGCCGTAACCTGTTGGGTTTGGTTTACGACTGTAGTCACCACGCATGATGTTTTCGATCATGCCATCAAAGTCGATCGCGTGAGTAATGCCTTTGCGGATGTTTAAATCATCCAATAATGGCATTGCAGTATTCATCCAAACACCGCCAGCCCCTACAGGGTATTGGTTGTAACCCCAGAACTTCTGAATGTAGCCTTTTTGGTAAGGTGCGGTATTGGATTTGTCATGCCATAAGCTTGGTAGAACCAGACCAAATGCATCTAAACTGCCTTTCTCAAAGTGCTTCTTGGCAATATCGTTATCACGGATGACGGTGATACGAATCTTGTCGACGTTATAACGGTTTTGGTAGTACTTGTTCGAGTAACCCCACCAGTCTTCGCCTACGTGTTTAAAGGTAACGCTTTTACCTTTTTTGATATCCGCTAGGTAGTAAGCACTCGTAGTTGGTTCACTCTTAAAGTTGTAATAGCGAACAAAGTTGTCGTGAATACCATCACCATTCTCATCTTTCTTTGGATTCGCATAGAAATGAGCAGGACGAGGACGCAGTGCGCCCATTCTTAACAACAACTCTTCAGGATTGAGTTCTTTCGCGGCTTTAACCGCGAACGTTAAATCATCGAACTTAATCACATCTTCGACAGTCTTGTTATAGTAATCGTTATACCATGGCTCAAGAATGTCTTTCGAGCGATAGAACTTCAGCATAAATACAAAATCGTCGGCAGTGACAGGTTTACCATCTGACCATTTTGCTTCTGGGTTCAGTTTAAAATAAACGGTTTTGTTATCACCCGCTAACGCCCACTCATTAGCTAACTCCGGAATAAATTCGAGAGTATCAGGGTGACGTACAACCAATCCCGGTGTTTCATCCAGGATATAAGAACGCAAACCTGAGTTGGCATCGGGGCCAACACTACGCAAAGTCTGAGGAAAGCTCGACATATACGCTCGGAAGGTACCACCACGTTTTGCTTCAGGAGAGCCATATTGAGGCTCATCCCAGTTTGTTTGCCAGTTTAAGTCAGTCGGAAGCGTTGCTGACATCGCACCAAAACTCAGGGCGCTCAGCGTTGACGCTAATAATAATTTTTTCATAAAACTTCCCTTTTTATGTTTTGCTCACAATGCTTACTTAAACGTAGCGCGTGAATTTTTTCGGGTCGAATGCAGCTCGGATAGCTTCACCAATAAAGGTCACCATCACTAGCACCAGTACGATAGAGCTAACAACAGAAGCAACGATCCATGGCGAGTCTAGGTTCGACTTACCTTGTTGCAATAACTCACCCCAACTTGGTGTCGGAGGCATCAGGCCAAGGCCTAGGTAATCTAGTGCTGTCAGTGCTGTGATGTTCGCTGCGATAGTAAATGGTGCCAGCGTCACAATCATTACCATGGTATTTGGCAGGATGTGGTTGAACAGGATACGGCCGGTTGACGCACCTAATGCACGTGCTGCCATTACGTATTCACGAGCCGACTCTTTATAGGTCATGGTACGCATGTACCAAGTCATCCCCATCCACCCAAAGAGTACGTTAATACCGACGAACAGAGTAAAGGTTGGTTGCACTATCGAGACGAGGATCATGATGACGTACAAAAACGGAACCATTGACCAGACCTCGATCAAACGCTGAACAAATAAGTCAAATTTTCCGCCCCAGAAGCCCATCGCACAACCCACGGCAGTACCAATCGCATACGAGATGGCCATGGTTAGCAACGCAAAGCCCATTGCCGTTCGAAAGCCATAAACCAATCGAGCTAAAATGTCTCGACCAATCACATCAGTGCCTAGGTAGTGCTTATCTTCCGCGCTTGGCGCTGTCGGTGGGAAATCACCGCTAAAGTCTTGCTCGTATGGGTTCCAAGGTACAATAGGTAATACAACGAAGTTATCGCCACCTTCTAATTCGAATACCTTTTGTAGCTCTCGGTAGTCTGCTTCACTAGAAGAAGCTTGGCCAAACTCAGAACCCAAGCGGACATCACTGACGACAGGAAAGTAAAAACTACCATCGTACTTAACGACCAGTGCCTTACTGTTGATCAACAGCTCCGAAAACAATGAAAGGATCAGCATGGTTGATAAGATCAAAAATGACCAATAACCGCGTTTGATTTCTTTAAAGTGACGGAACTTCTTTTGAGTTAATGGGCTAACTTTAATCATATTACGCTCCAAACTTCACACGTGGGTCGACTAAAGCAACACAGATATCTGAAATGATATTACCGATCAGTAGCAATACCGCGTTGATAGCTACGATGCCCATAACTACAGGATAATCGCGCTCCATAATGGACTCATAACCAAGCAGGCCAATGCCATCAATGTTGAAAATTACTTCAATAAGGAATGCACCTGTCATAAAGAACAACAATGAATTACCAAAGTGAGAGGCGATTGGAATCAAACTATTGCGCAGCGCGTGCTTGCGTACTGCTTTCTTAAATGGCAAACCTTTTGCAATCGCAGTACGAATGTAATCGGATGACAAGTTTTCCATCAGGTTATTTTTCATTGTCATCGTTAGCGTTGCGAAGTCACCAATCAGGTAACAGATTAGAGGCAGTACCGCATGCCACATGATGTCTTTTGCGCGCTCAAAGAAGGTTTCATAGTCATCAAAGTCGTCTCCGACAAAGCCTCCCATCGGGAACCACTCTAGGTGATAACTGAACAAGGTGATAAGTAGGACACCAACCACGTATCCGGGTAGTGCGTACCCGACAAAGATGAGAATAGAAGAAGCGGAATCAAATACGGAGCCGTGTTTAAGCGCTTTATAATAGCCGAGCGGAATCGAAATAAAATAACTGATAAAAAAGGTCATTCCGCCATAAAACAAAGAAACAGGTAAGCGCTCTGCAATCATGTCAGACACAGGTTCGTAATAACGAGTAGATTCACCTAAATCAAGCGTCACCAAGCGACTCAACCACTCAACATAGGCTTCCATCACTGGTTTATCTAAGCCATAAAACGCATTCAGCTCAGCGATTTGATCATCGGAGAGAGCGGTATTACCGCCAGCAGATGTCATTGACGCGGCGCCATCACCTTGCGCTTGCATTTGAGAAAGCATGCGCTCAACCGGACCACCAGGTACGAATCGCGTGATAGCAAAGATAAGAATGGTAATCCCGAGAAACGTTGGGATAACCAACGCCAAACGGCGTAAAAAGTACGACAGCATATACAACTTGCTCCTTGTCTACTGTCCATTATTAGGCGGAATTGGAGAGGAGGAATCCGGCCCAAAATGGTGCATCTCTATCCCGTAGTAACTAAAGCTGTTGAAACACACTCCCTGAATTTCAAAAGCCAGTTTTTTCCACTACTGCAATAATTTCAGCGTCATATTTATCTTGAATCCACTGAAGCTTCAAGTGTTTGAACCCAAAACATGACAAACTTCCCTCGAGGTCGAAAAATAGAAATGTTTTTGTAAAAAATTATAAAAAACCACAAAACCAATTCATACAGAATATCAATCTGGGCACTTTAGAGCCAAAACCCTATATAAACATGCATATATAGAGAATAATTAGACGAAAACGCCCATTACTATTTGACCCTGAAATACGAGTGAGCCCTTTTATAATGGTGGGTATCATATTCTGATACCACCCCTTGCGATCGAGTTAACATAGAGACCATTCCATAAAAAAACCAAATCAGAATAATTCTCTAGATAAGCACCCATTTCCAGTACCAATCGCCTAGTTAAAAACCAAAGGCCACATAAGTCATTAGTCTTTACAAGAAACACAAAATACGGTGTTTTATTAATATTTGATCTCGCCCACTCTTCCTAACACAGCCATTTATTCTGTGATTTACATCACTTTTGGAATTTTACATCTTTTTTACATTTCCTTATCTCTGTTTACCACTGGTTTGACTTCCTTTTTTCACCTCAGGTATACATGTGGCAAGCGTTAACGAAATCTTAACGTCACAATTGGTCTTTAAGTGACCATACATAGGAAATAATAATAATCGGAGCAACAAGGATGTATAAAAACACAACCGCTTTATCTGTTGCGATCAGCCTTGCACTGGGAACGGCGGCGGCAGTGGCCCCACTAGCAGCACAGGCAGAAGAGCAGCAAGTTGAAAAACTTCAAAAGATGAAAGTTACTGGTTCACGTTTAACACGTGCGTCTATGGAAGGAAGCACTCCAGTAGCAGTAATCGGCCGTGCAGAAATTGAACGTGCCGGTGATATCTCCATCGCTGATGTACTACGTAAATCTTCATTCAACTCTTTCGGTTCATACAGTGAAAGTTCAGGTAGCTCGTGGCAGAGCCAAGCAACAATGTCGCTACGTGGCCTAGGTGCTTCACGAACACTTGTTCTTATTAACGGTAAGCGTCTACCTGGTTCTGCAACCATGGGTGGCGGCGCAGCAAACTTAAACGTGATTCCTGCAGCTATCGTTGAGCGTGTAGAAGTTATGGCCGACGGCGGTTCTGCCGTGTACGGTTCAGATGCTGTTGCAGGTGTTGTAAACGTAATTCTAAAAGATGAGTTCGACGGCATTAACGTAACCGTTGGTGGCGGCATTCCTTCGCAAGAAGGCGGTGATGAACAGAACTTCTCTATCGTAACGGGTACTTCTGGTGAAAAAGGTAATATTTACTTTTCGTTTGAACATGATTCGAAAGGTGAGATTTACCAAAGAGACCGTGATTACTTGAGCTCAAAGAATACTGGTTCAGATAACTACTTTGATATGTCTGGCGTAAGTATTTACGGCCGTAACGTATATCATGATGGCAAACTAAAGCCTCTGAACGGTTATGACACTGATGCGAAGTGTGACTCATCTAAAGGCTTCGTGGGTGTTACTGAATACCCTGGTCTTGGCCCTATGTGTGGTTACGACTACACCTCAGAGGCAGCTCAAACCGCTTCTCTTGAACGAAATACAGTTTTTGTAAATGGTAATATTTTCCTATCAGATACAACGACCTTTAACGCACAAATGCTTTTAAGCCGTAACGAAAGTTTCGGTCGTTTTGCCCCAGCGGCAGGTTACTTTGAAGTTGATCCATCAACTTCAGGCGGCGCTGATTTCTTTACAGAAAACGGCTTGGACCCATCTAAGGGCCCAGCAAGTGTTTACTACCGTTTCACGAACGTAGGTACGCGTGACACAAACGTTACGGATTTCCAAGCGGATATGAAAGCAGGCCTAGACGGCTCTTTCTATACTGACGGGTTCGGTGAGGTAATTTGGGAAACTGGCTACCACCTAAACTACTCAAACAGTAACGAGCGCGGTACTGGTTATGTTCTACGTTCACCTGCAGAAGCACTTGCTAACTCTGGTGAATTCGTAGATGGCGAATTTAGTGCTGATGCGACTAAAGATTTGGCCGCGACAACTGCACGTGAATCGCAAATGGAAATGCACCAGATCAATGGTGGTTTACAGTTCGACCTAGCAGATATCGGTGATGTAACCATTCCACTATACATTGGTGCTGAAGCAACAACGTATGACTACTTTGACCAATACGATTCACAAAGTGAAGCAGGTAATATCATTGGTAGCGCTGGTAACTCAGCGGCTGGTGATCGCCAAACATACGCTCTCTTTGCAGAATCCTTGATCGCTTTCACTGATGAGTTAGAGATGAACGTAGCGTTACGCTACGACCACTACAGCGATTTTGGTAGTGCCGTTTCACCAAAAGCATCATTCCGTTACCAACCACTTGATAACTTAATGTTCCGAGCTGGTGCAGGTATGGGCTTCCGCGCTCCTTCTTTAAGCAACCTTTACGGTGCGGATAGCGAATCAAATGATTTCGCAAAAGACTATGTTTACTGTGAAGACCAAGGCATCTCTGACGCAGATTGTCCTGAGAAACAGTACACAACAACGCGTACATCAAATGAAGATCTAGATGCTGAGACATCAACGTCATTTAACTTCGGCGTAAGCTACTCGCCAATCGAAGATCTAGCGTTAACTGCGGATTACTACAACATCCGTATTGAAGATACGATCGTGATGAACACACTACAGAGTATGATTGACCAAGAGCGTAGCAGCGGTCAACCAAACTCAAACATCACTCGTGATTCAGCAGGCAGCATCACACACGCAACGGTTCCACTATCAAACATCGGCGACCTTGAAACATCAGGCATCGACTTAAAAGTGAACTACTTGTATGACTTCGATGTAGCGACTGTACGTTACGACTTTGGTGGTACTTACGTACTAGATTACAGCAGCCCTGAGTACGTAGATGGTCCAACAAACAACAAAGTAGGCCGCAACGGTCTTCCTGAGTACCGTTTCCAAACGGGTGTTGGCTTCAATGTCTTGAGTGACCACGATATTTACCTATCGGCTGATCACATTGCCTCTCAAGCACAAGACGTAGATAAGAACTACAACAAGACCGGCAAGATCCCAAGCTACACAACGTTCAACGTAGCCTACAACTACATGGCACCTTGGGATGCAAAACTAACAGCAGGTGTACGTAACCTAACTGACGAAGATCCAGCATTTGAAGCAGATGGCGTTACATACAACGATGAACTGTACAGCATTCAAGGCCGTGTATTCTTCGTTAACTACTCTCAAAACTTTTAATTAAAAACTTTGGCGCAGGAACTTTTCCTGCGCCCTATTCGACTGACTTTTTACACACTGACAAGGATGCAACTATGACGTTAAAGGAATTTGGCGTAAGTGCAGTTACTGCCGCGATTTTAACGGTAAGTGGAGCAGCAGTAGCTGCGGACTCCGGTACCGTTGTCGCTAACCAAGCAAAGACAACGAAGTCTTCTCAGGCTTCACAACAAAAAATTGATAACTATGCTGAAAGCGCTGAAAGCATGCTGGCTGAATACAAAGGCCTACTGCGTCAAATCGACAGCATGAAAATCTACAACGAGCAAATCAATCGTATGGTTCAATCGCAGCAAGGCGAATTGGATTCATTAAACAGCCAGATTGCTCAAATCGATCAAACCGCGACTGAGGTTGTACCTCTTACATTAAAAATGATCGACGCTCTTGATGAGTTCGTTATGCTTGATCTCCCTTTCCAAAAAGAAGAACGCGCTAAGCGCGTTAACGAATTGCGTGACCTGATGGATCGTGCAGACGTAACAACTTCTGAGAAATTCCGTAAAGTGATGGAAGCGTACCAAATTGAAGAAGGCTTCTCTCGCTCAATCGAATCTTACAAAGCTAGCCTAGAGCGTAACGGTGAGACCGTGACTTACGACTTCCTACGTATTGGTCGTACTGCGCTTCTATTCCAATCTCCGGATGGCGGTGAAACAGGTATGTGGAATCAACAAACCCGTCAATGGGAATCACTACCAGAAAACTACCGTATCGCTGTACAGCAAGGCCTTCGTATCGCTAAGAAACAAGCGCCACCAGCGCTGATCAAACTGCCTGTATTTGCTGGGGAGGAATAAGAAATGAAAGGATTCAAAACTCTAGCCGCTGGTTTGCTAGCGAGCTTATTCATGATTTCCGGTGCGCAAGCTGAAGCACCTAAGAACTTATCTGAGCTACTGAAAAACGTAAAATCAGAAAGTATCGTTGAATCAAAAGAGAACAAGGCTCGTGAAGCTGAGTTCAAAAACAACCGTGACCAACAAGCTGCACTTCTTGAAAAAGCACGTGCAGAACTTGCAGCACAGCAAGCTCTTGGTGACGAATTAAAAGCAACATTTGATGAAAACGACAAACAGCTAACTGACCTAACAGAAACATTACGTGTTCGTTCAGGTACGTTAGGTGAAATGTTTGGTGTGGTTCGTCAGTATGCAGGTGAATTTAAAGGCCTATTTGCCGCTTCACAAAATGCTGTTCTTTTCCCAGAGCGTGACGCACTTCTTACGAAACTAGCAGAAAGTAAAGAACTTCCATCAACGCAAGAACTTGAAGCATTTTGGCACACGATCCTACAACAGGTAGTGGCATCAGGCGAGACAACAACAGCACAAGCAACAGTTGTATACGGCGAAGGTAAAGAAGCGGTACGTGACGTCACTCTTGTCGGTGAGTTTAACGCAATCGCAGATGGTAAGTACGTTACTTACGTACCTCAAACCGCTAAGTTTGAAGAACTATCACGCCAACCACGCAAAAACATTACTGGCCTAGTTGGTGGTTTTGAAGCAGCAGAAGGCACATACGAACCTTTGTTTATCGACCCATCTCGTGGTGTGATTCTGTCTCTACTTGTACAAAGCCCTACTGTTCAGGAGCGTATTGACCAAGGTGGTATCGTGGGTTACGTCATCCTAGGCATGGGTGCTATCGGTGCACTTATCGCGCTTATCTGTTACCTACGCCTATTGGTTATTGGTGGCAAAATGCGTAAGCAAGCGAAATCAGACACTGTTATTCCAGGTAACCCTCTGGGTGAAGTAATCCAAGCTTACCAAGACCACAAAGGTGACAACCTTGAGGATCTTGAAGCGAAACTGGATGAAATCATCCTACGCAACGCACCGAGCATTGAACGTTTTATCAGTTCAATCAAGCTGTTTGCTTCGGTAGCTCCTCTTCTGGGTCTACTAGGTACCGTTATGGGTATGATCGGTACATTCCAAGCAATCACACTATTTGGTACAGGTGATCCGAAGCTAATGGCTGGCGGTATCTCAGAAGCACTTGTTACTACGATGCTTGGTCTAGTTGTCGCAATTCCTCTACTGTTCCTGTACACCATCGTACACAGTAAAGGTCGCCGTTTGGTTCAAACTCTTGAAGAACAGAGTGCAGGCTTCATCGCTCGCTATCAGGAAAAACTGCATAAAGCCGAAAGCTAAGGAGGCATTATGTGGTGGTTAGTTGGAGAACTTGAATCAATTAGGCGCTTCTTGGGAATGGGTGGCGATGTACTTGTCGCCATCTTTATCCTCAGCTTTATGTTATGGGCAGTCTTGTTAGAACGTTGGTTTTACTTCGCTGCTGTCGCTCCCAAAGCAATGAAAAAAGCGGTGAGCTTTTGGGAAGAGCGTTCAGAACATAAAAGCTGGAACGCTAAGATGATCCGACAAGAAATGGTTTCTCGTCAGGATATTGAGAATAGAAAGGGACTGCCAATCGTTAAAGTACTGATTGCACTTTGTCCCCTACTTGGTCTGCTCGGCACTGTTGTCGGTATGATTCAAGTATTCGACATCTTAGCGGTAACAGGAACAGGAAGCCCCCGAGCAATGGCCTCGGGGATCTCAAAGGCAACAATCCCAACATTAGCGGGAATGGTGGCTTCTCTATCAGGACTTTTCTTTAGTACTCGTCTTGATCATTTAGCCAAAGTCACCACGCAGAAGCTTGAAGACAAGCTGAAGCACATTGCCTGAGTAAACGGAATTAGAGGTATAGGTCATGAAGAGACGCTATAGCAATGACAGCAGCGACGAGGCTGCTATCGATATGACTCCGATGCTAGACATCGTATTCATCATGTTGATCTTCTTTATCGTAACAACATCGTTTGTTAAAGAAGCAGGTCTAGAAGTAAATCGTCCTACGGCAAGTTCAGCGCAAACCGTGAAGAAAGGTAACATCATGGTTGCTATCGGTGCAGCAGGCGATGTGTGGGTAGACAAGCGTCGTATTGAAGTCGATGCGGTTCGTGCCAACATCGAGCGTCTACGTGCTGAAAGCCCAGACGGTGCGGTTGTAATCCAAGCGGATACAGAAGCAAATGCTGGCGTAGTCGTGAAGGTGATGGACCAGATTAAGATGGCAGGTGTTGAAAGCATCTCCATTGCCGCAACCAATAAGGATTAAGCCTATGCGGTATCTGGCCTCAATTGCACTGGCGCTCATTGTCTCCCTTGGATTGTTCTGGGGGATGGACAAGCTAGTAAACAAAGAGCGCCACGAGCTAGTGTCGAATGATGATCTCCGTATGGTGGAATTCATTCGCATTAAACCGGACGAAAAAATACAGGAGAAAAAGCGCGAACTCCCGAAACCACCACCACCGAAGCGCCCGCCGCCGCCACCTGAAATGAAGGTAACAGCAACGGTCAAACCGGTGATGGATCAAATCCCAATGGATATGCCGAAACTCGACCTACCAGTGAACGTTACGGGTGGTTCAGTACTCGGTCACTACTCTCAAGGTGGTGGTGCTCAACTGGCTGGAAGCGGAGGTCCTGTTCCTCTTGCGACATTCCAACCTCAAATGCCACGTAAAGCGGCACGAGCTGGGATTGAGAAAGGTATCGTTTTAGTAGAGTTTACTGTTAACGAGCGTGGCAGTGTTCAAGATGTCAAAGTCTTAAAAGAAACACCACGTAAGTTAGGCTTGGGTAAAGCAGCAAGAAAAACCGTATCAAAGTGGACCTTTAAACCAAAAATGGTTGATGGAAAGCCGGTAACTTCGCGCTTATCGCAAGAAATCGAGTTCTCTACTAACTAAGGAGTCGCAACATGAAAACATATACAAAATTGTTAGCTTCTCTATTGGTTATTGCAGGTGCGTACAGCGCACCTGCCCTAGCAAAAACACCAGAGTTGTCTGACAGAACGTTTCGAACGGTCAATAAAGTTCAAGAACTTATCGCTGAAGAAAATTACTCCAAAGCGATATCAAAGATTAATTCAGCGCTGGAAAGCTCTGGTAAGAAGCAATATGACAAAGCTGTTTTGCTACAACAAATGGGATTCCTCTATTCATTAAAAGATGACTACCCAAAGGCAGCGAAATACTTTGCTCAAGCTTTGAGTTTAGATGCTCTACCGGTACCCGTGGCGCAACAAGTGCGTTACAGCTTAGCTCAGCTTTATCTAGCGGAAGGCCAATTTAAAAAGTCTGTCGTGACGATGAAGGAGTGGTTCAAGATTGCTGAAACAACGGAAGAAAAGCCACAAGCACACGCTTACATCACATTAGCAAGTGCCTACATTCAGCTATCTGATTACAAGAATGCGATTCCGCCGACCAAAAAAGCCATCGCAATGAGTAAGAACCCTAGTGAGTCTTGGTATCAATTGTTGATGTCTGCACACTATGAATTGAAACAATTCAAAAGTGTTGCTGGTGTACTGAAAATTTTAACCACCAAGTACCCACAAAATAAGCGCTACTGGACTCAATTGTCTGGTATTTATATGGAGTTGAACCAAGAACGTAACGCCCTTTCGACTTTGGAAATGGCCCATAAGTTAGGCCTATTAGAAGAAGAGAAAGAGTATCTACGCTTAGTGAACTTCCAAGCTTATCAAGGTGTTCCTTTCCGTGCAGCTAAGACAATGCAAACATCGATGGATGAAGGCAAGGTCACACGTGATGCTAAAAACTTGGAGAAGTTGGCTTCTTTCTGGCAACAAGCACAGGAACTAGATAAGTCGATTGAGACTTATGTAGCGGCCTACAAGTTAGCGCCAAAAGCAAAAACGCAGATCAAGATTGCTCGTTTGATGATTCTCGACAAGCAGTACTCAGCAGCAACTAAGTTTGCTAAGAATGCCGCACCAGACGCCAAACGTGATGATAAAGGTGAGCTGAACTACATTCGAGGTATGGCGTACTTCGAATTAAATCAGCCAAGCAATGCATTAAAAGCAATGAAGAGTGCTGCGCAATCGCCTGATATGAAGCCTGTCGCTAGCCCTTGGATCAACTTCTTAGAGTCTCAAGGCTAACAGGCCACCAACACCTGTAAAGTAGTAACCAAAGTGGTTATGGTTGCTCCGAAAATTAAGTGTGAGTCAGTCGCACGCCTGGGGAAGTGAAAGCTTCCCCTTTTTTCGTTTCTGTATACAAAGATATGAATTTATACTGAGCCTCAAAGATCCAAAAGATCGGCTAGCCACCGCAAAGAGATCATGATACTCTTCGCCTCCATTTTTCTGGCGGGTTTATCACCAATCTCAAGCGGTTTGGTGAGAAAATCATCAACGTCAGTGCTATCGTTATACCAATTTCGCCAATAAGCGTTATTAGCATGACACAAGGTCGATACTCTTTCGGCATTCACTCAATCCAACCAAAAGTGGAACAGTACAATGGGCAAAGGTACTCTCTATATCGTATCGGCACCTAGCGGCGCAGGTAAATCTAGCTTGATCTCAGCAATGTTGGAACGCAACCCAACATACGCAATGAAAGTGTCTGTGTCTCATACTACTCGTAGCATGCGCCCTGGCGAAGAAAATGGTACGCACTACCACTTCGTAGCAAAAGAAGAGTTTGAAACTCTAATTGCTAAAGGCGACTTCCTAGAATATGCAGAAGTGTTCGGCAACTACTACGGCACATCACGCGTATGGATTGAAGAAACGCTAAATAAAGGCATCGACGTATTCCTAGACATCGATTGGCAAGGCGCACGCCAAATCCGTGAGCAAATGCCAGAAGCGAAAAGCATCTTTATCCTGCCACCATCAAATGGTGAGCTAGAGCGCCGTCTAAACACTCGTGGTCAAGACAGTGAAGAAGTAATCGCAAAACGCATGGCAGAAGCAAAGTCTGAAATCTCGCATTACAACGAGTACGATTATGTGATCGTAAACGACGATTTCGATACTGCATTGATGGACTTTAAAGCCATCCTACGTGCGGAAAGATTGAAGGAAGAAAAGCAAGCTGCTAAATATAAAGGTATGCTTGACGCGCTTCTAGCAGAGTAATTCTGTTCGGAAACACAAATTTTCGCTTCTTTATTACGGTAAGGAAGCTTATATTGTTTATATAGAAAGTCATTGTTGTTGCACGTCTTATCGCTAGTAAATATTACGCTGAGACTGTATACTTTCTCGTCATTCAAAATTTAGTTAACTATTTGGAGTCCTCATGGCACGCGTAACTGTTCAAGACGCTGTTGAAAAAGTTGGCAACCGTTTCGACCTAGTACTGATTGCGGCTCGCCGCGCTCGTCAAATGCAAACTGGCGGTAAAGATGCACTAGTGCCAGAAGAGAACGATAAGCCAACGGTTATCGCTCTACGCGAAATCGAAGAAGGTTTAATTACTAAAGAAGTTCTAGACGCTCGTGAACGTCAAGAACAGCAAGAGCAAGAAGCGGCAGAGCTAGCGGCAGTAAGCAGCATCGCTCACAACCGTTAATTCTGACTTTAGAATTCAACAACCTCCCGGGCCTATAATTTGTATCTATTCGATAGCCTCAAAGACGTTGCCCAAGAATACCTAACAGAGCCTCAAATTGAGGCTCTGCGTCAATCTTATGTGGTAGCAAGAGATGCCCATGAAGGGCAAACCCGCTCAAGCGGTGAACCATACATCATCCACCCAGTCGCTGTGGCTCGAATCTTGGCCGAAATGCGCCTCGATATCGAAACCCTCCAAGCTGCTTTGCTGCATGACGTCATCGAAGACTGTGACGTTACAAAAGAAGATCTCGAAGAGAAATTCGGCAATACCGTCGCTGAGCTGGTTGATGGTGTATCTAAACTGGACAAACTCAAATTCCGCGATAGGAAAGAGGCTCAAGCCGAGAACTTCCGTAAGATGGTTCTGGCGATGGTGCAAGACATCCGCGTTATCCTGATCAAACTGGCCGACCGTACGCACAATATGCGCACGCTAGGTGCCCTGCGCCCTGACAAAAAACGCCGTATTGCTCGTGAAACACTGGAAATCTACGCGCCGCTGGCTCACCGACTTGGTATTCACAATATCAAAACGGAACTCGAGGAGCTTGGCTTCGAAGCGCTTTACCCTAACCGCTACCGCGTTCTAAAAGAAGTGGTGCGAGCGGCACGTGGTAATCGAAAAGAGATGATCCAACGTATTCACAGCGAAATTGAAGGCCGACTCGAAGATGTAGGCTTAAATGCGCGCGTGTTAGGTCGTGAAAAGAACCTGTTCTCCATCTACAACAAGATGAAAACCAAAGAACAGCGTTTCCACACCATCATGGATATCTACGCTTTCCGAGTGGTTGTTGATACTGCCGATACTTGTTATCGCGTCCTAGGCCAAGTACACAGCTTGTATAAGCCACGCCCTAGTCGCATGAAAGATTACATCGCAGTACCAAAAGCGAACGGCTACCAATCGCTACACACTTCTATGGTCGGCCCACACGGTGTACCAGTAGAAGTTCAGATCCGTACCGAAGATATGGATCAAATGGCGGATAAAGGTGTTGCAGCACACTGGTCATACAAAGACAAGGGCGACAAGTCTGGCACAACAGCGCAAGTGAAAGCTCAGCGTTGGATGCAAAGCCTACTTGAGCTACAGCAAAGTGCAGGTAACTCATTCGAATTCATTGAAAACGTAAAATCGGATCTGTTCCCAGACGAAATTTACGTCTTCACGCCAAAAGGTCGTATCGTTGAATTGCCGTTAGGTGCTACAGCGGTCGACTTTGCTTATGCTGTGCATACTGATGTTGGCAACTCTTGCGTTGGTACTCGTGTTGATCGCAACCCTTACCCATTGAGTAAGGCACTGAAGAACGGTCAGACGGTAGAAATCATCAGTGCACCAGGCGCTCGTCCAAACGCGGCTTGGTTAAACTATGTCGTGACATCGCGTGCCCGCACTAAGATTCGTCAAGTATTGAAAACCATGCGTCGCGAAGAGTCTATTACCTTGGGTCGTCGCCTTCTGAATCACGCCTTAGGTCGCCACTCGATTGATTCAATCTACCCAGAAAACATCCAAGAAGTGCTCACGGATCTACGTTTAGAAAGCGTTGATGATCTGCTTGCAGCAATTGGTTTGGGTGAATTGATGAGTATCGTCATCGCTCGTCGCCTACTAGGTGACACCGATGAGTTGACCACAACAAGTTCGATTCCAAACGAATCTAAAAAGAAACTGCCAATCCGTGGTGCTGAAGGCCTGCTACTGACTTTCGCAAATTGTTGTCACCCGATCCCGGATGACCACATTATCGCTCACGTATCACCAGGTCGTGGTCTTGTGGTACACCGTGAAACGTGTCCAAACGTACGCGGTTATCAAAAAGAACCAGACAAATACATGGCTGTTGCTTGGTCTGAAGAGTACGACAAAGAATTCATCGCTGAACTAAAAGTCGATATGCTTAACAACCAAGGTGCGTTAGCGGAATTGACCAATGTGATTTCGAAAACCGGTTCGAACATTCACGGTCTCTCGACCGAAGAGCGCGACGGTCGCTTGTACACGGTTACCGTTCTGCTAACCACCAAAGATCGTGTTCACCTTGCTGGCATCATGCGTAAAATTAAGACCATGCCACAGGCGACTCGAGTCAGACGAAGAAAGAACTAAACTTCATCGCCATCCAATCACTGGGTGGCGATTTTTTATATCCCTATTAATTATGAATTTAGAACGTTACAACCGCATTCATCAGGTGCTAAAAGCACGCCAAACCGACCTCACTCTGTGCCTTGAAGAAGTTCATAAGCCAAACAACGTATCCGCTGTGATCCGTACTGCTGACGCAACAGGCTTACACAAAGTTCATGCGATTTGGCCAGACAAAATGCGTACCCTCACTCACACCTCAGCAGGCGCACGTAACTGGGTAGAAGTAGATACTCACAATTCGATTGAAACCGCGATTACCGAGCTCAAAGCGCAAGGCATGCAGGTTTTGGTCACTAACCTTTCGGACACCGCGGTCGATTTTCGTGAAATCGACTACACCAAGCCAACGGCAATTATTCTGGGTAGCGAAAAAATCGGCGCTTCAGAGCAAGCGAAGAAACTCGCAGACCAAGACATCATTATTCCAATGATCGGTATGGTGCAGTCTCTGAATGTCTCAGTCGCCAGTGCTGTGATTCTTTATGAAGCGCAGCGTCAGCGTGAAGCCGCTGGCATGTACGAACGTGAAGAGAGCGCTCTACCAAAAGAAACCATCAACCGCATTTTGTTCGAACGTGGGCATCCGGTCTTAGCAAAGGTAGCGAAGCGCAAAGGGCTAGAATACCCACAACTTGATGACGAAGGCCAAATTGTGGCTGACGAATCATGGTGGAAAGAGATGCAGAAGAAATAAATAGACTCGAGAGGCGAGAACGTTTCACTTCGGGATAACCTCATATCGTCAATCGATATGGCTCTTTCTCGCCTCACTGGTTAGTTTATTTCCGCGCTCTCGAATCTCGGAGCGTAAGCGTTCCCATATCCCTTTCTCTAACTTAATCCTGTACAAAAACACAGCTTAGTGGTTAACATACTGCTATGTTAACTATTTTCTTGAGCCCACTATGTCTGCCCAAATGTTATCTGCTGTTCCTTTAACTTCTCTGTCTGGAGTTGGCGCTAAAGTCGCAGAAAAACTCGCCAAAGTTGGCTTGCATAGCGTTCAAGATCTACTGTTTCATCTTCCTCTTCGTTACGAAGATCGCACTCGCATTTACCCAATCGCCAAACTGCATGCCGGACTTTGGGCGGCGGTACAGGGCAAAGTCATGGCTGTCGATACTACTTTCGGCAAACGCAAAATGCTGACGATAAAAATCAGCGACGGCAATGGCACGATTACCCTACGCTTTTTTAACTTTACTGCCGCGATGAAGAACAACTTCTCGAATGGTAAGTTAGTACACGCTTACGGTGAAATTAAGCGTGGCGGGATGGGCTTAGAAATTGTTCACCCTGACTACAAGTTTTATGTAAGTGAACAAAAACCGGATGTGGAACAGAGCTTAACCCCCGTTTATCCAACCACCGATGGGTTACGCCAAATCACTTTGCGTAACCTGACGGAACAAGCCTTATCACTCCTCGATAAAGCCGCAGTACAAGAGTTGCTACCTTCCGGTTTGTACGATCACCAGATCACCATGTCGCAAGCGCTGCATACGATTCATCGACCGCCTCCAACCATTAATTTGGATGAGTTTGATGAAGGTAAACACCCAGCTCAAATTCGTTTGATCATGGAAGAGTTACTGGCGCAGAACCTCTCTATGTTGGCAGTGCGCAGCAAAGGACAACAGGACGTTGCATTGCCTTTGGCGTCGTGTGACTCGCTGAAAAAGCAACTACTGGCTCAATTACCCTTCTCGCCGACCAATGCTCAAGCACGAGTCGTTAAAGAAATTGAAGCTGACTTAGAAAAAAACCACCCAATGATGCGCCTTGTTCAAGGTGACGTAGGCTCGGGGAAAACT
Organism: Vibrio sp. 10N.222.52.B12; assembly: GCF_002875385.1. Classification (NCBI taxonomy): domain Bacteria; kingdom Pseudomonadati; phylum Pseudomonadota; class Gammaproteobacteria; order Vibrionales; family Vibrionaceae; genus Vibrio; species Vibrio sp. 10N.222.52.B12. Next base: position 222,238 of record NZ_MDAW01000121.1, read on the forward strand.
TTAGTTGCTGCGCTTGCTGCCGTCAGAGCCATTGAACACGGCTATCAAGTCGCTTTAATGGCACCCACCGAACTGCTCGCCGAACAGCACGCGATTAACTTCGCTAATTGGTTCGAGAAAATGGGCATTCAGGTCGGTTGGCTTGCGGGTAAATTGAAAGGTAAAGCCAAAGAAGCCGAATTGGCGCGCATTGCCAGCGGTGAAGCGAAAATGGTAGTGGGCACTCACGCCCTTTTCCAAGAGCATGTTGAGTTCCATCATCTTGCGTTAGTCATTATTGATGAACAGCACCGCTTTGGTGTCCACCAGCGCTTAGAGCTGCGTGAGAAAGGCGCGAAACAAGGCGCTTATCCACATCAGCTCATCATGACAGCAACGCCGATTCCGCGAACATTAGCCATGACTGCTTATGCCGACTTAGAAACGTCGGTGATTGATGAGCTACCGCCAGGTCGAACACCAATCCAGACCGTCGCGATTCCAGACACCAAACGCGATGATATCGTCGAACGAGTGCGCAATGCTTGCTTAAACGAAGGCAAACAAGCGTATTGGGTATGTACCTTAATTGATGAATCTGAAGTCTTGGAAGCTCAAGCCGCCGCTGATACCGCTGAAGAGCTGCAACGTAAACTGCCTGACGTAAAAATTGGTCTCGTGCACGGACGAATGAAGCCCGCCGAGAAGCAAGCGGTGATGCAGGATTTCAAAGACAATAAGCTGCATTTACTGGTTGCAACGACAGTGATTGAAGTTGGCGTGGACGTGCCCAATTCAAGCCTGATGATCATCGAGAACCCAGAACGCTTGGGTTTAGCTCAGTTGCACCAGCTTAGAGGTCGTGTTGGTCGAGGTTCAGTGGCGAGCCATTGTGTGTTGCTGTATCACTCGCCACTATCAAAAACCGCCCAAAAACGTTTAGGCGTATTACGTGAAAGCAATGACGGCTTTGTGATTGCACAGAAAGACTTAGAGATTCGTGGACCGGGTGAGCTTCTTGGCACCAAACAAACTGGCTTGGCCGATTTTAAAATTGCCGACTTAGTGCGAGATCAGCGCTTAATTCCGGAAGTTCAACGCATCGCGCGTTACATTCATGACAACTACCCAACGAATGCGACAGCAATTATTGACCGTTGGTTAGGTGAGCGTGACATTTACTCTAAGGCGTAAGCTCTTTTTTCTCACCTACCCTCGCTCCATTAATAAACCTACCTTACAGACACTGTTCTGTAAGGTAGGTTTCGCATACATTCATTGCGCCAATGAATATCTCATTTAATAAAAGCCAACTCGACTTTATTCAATAATTACGACAAGTTAGAGCAAGCAAACTCTACATAAAGTTAATGATCCAAGCGGATATAAAAACATCATAAATACACAATGTCATCAAGGATAGATGCATGAAAAAACGTACCTTGCTTGCGGTCACAGCAGCATTAGTTGGTTCTGTACACTCCGCCCCCATAGCAGCGCAAGATAAACAGAGCGCGATTCTTCAGTCGGCTGAGCTTTTTGCCAAAAGTTCGGCTTACTTTAATCCAAAAATATCACCTGACGGCAAGCACTTAGCCTTTGAATCCAGTATCGATGGTAAAGATGCTTTGGTTATACTCGACAGTCAAACCATGCAGCCGAGCAGTGTGCTGCGCTTCTCAGGTAACGAGCAAGTGGGTGATTATTATTGGGTCAATAATGAACGTGTTGTCGCATCCAAAGAATATTTAAAGAGTTGGTCTACCGCCCCTCGCTACTACGGCGAACTCGTCTCGGCCAATGTGGATGGAAACAAATACGCTTATATATTTGGTTATAACCCTCCTCAAACTAGCCGCCTAGTGCGAGCATCCTCTATCGTAAGAGCTTACGGTGATGTCCTAGATATTCTGCCTGAAGACGACCGCCATATCTTAGTTTCTGCTCTTCCTCTCGGTGAATACAGTTTCAACTTAGAAGCGCCAAGAGAGGTGTACCGCGTCAACGTATACACCGGTAGGCGCTCAAAGATAACGACAGCACCCATCCCGTTTAGTCGGTTTCTCACCGACCATGATGGTGAAGTTCGCTTTGTTTCAGGCTTGAATAGCAATAACAAAGTCGAGCTTTATTATCGCGTCAACGATCAATGGAAAAGCTCCGATAAATTGGCGGCTTTAAAAAATTTCGAAGAGTTTTATCCTATCTCCTTTGCAGAGAATCAAGATTCCGTTTATGCCGCGATAAGTCAGTCAGGTGAGCCAAGAGCAATCCATCACCTCAACTTAAAAACCGGTAAAAGTACAAAAGTTGCTTCGGATGATACCGTCGATCCGAAGGAATATTGGTTAGATCCAGACTCAAAGCAACTTTACGCGGTCGAGTTTGAAAGTGATTACCCTACTTATGCCTTTGTTGATCCAAAAAACAAACGCAGCGAATACTTAAAGCAAATCCTCACTTCTCTGTCTGGTCATCAAGTTCGCCTAGTCAGTGAGACAGAAGCTGGTGACGCTTACGTCATCATGGCCTTTAACGATAGAAATCCTGGGGATTACTACTTATTTACCACCGAGCCAAAAGAAATCCGTTATCTGTTCTCGGCACGAGAGTGGTTAGACCCAGAGAAAATGGCCGAAGTGAAGCCTTTTGAGTTCACCAGTCGAGACGGGAAAACCATATCAGGCTATCTGACATTGCCTCCAAATACTGAAGCAAAAAATCTCCCTCTTATCGTCAATCCGCATGGCGGTCCTCATGGTCCACGAGATTGGTGGCGTTTTACCGAGGAGAATCAGTTTCTCGCTAACAATGGTTATGCTGTGATGCAAGTAAACTTCCGTGGTAGTGGTGGTTTCGGTAAGCAGTTTGAAGAGGCTGGCTATCGTAAATGGGGAACGAACATTCAATATGACATCATCGACGCCACCAAACACATTGTCGCAGAAGGCATAGCAGATAAAGAACGCATCTGTATTTCTGGCGGAAGCTTTGGTGGATACAGTGCATTGCAATCCGCCACCCTTGCACCTGAGTTATTCCAGTGCGCAGTGGGCAGTGCCGGTGTTTATGACCTTGAGTTGATGTTCACCGAAGGTGATGTGCCCGATAGTCGCATGGGGTTAAGCTATTTGAAAGAAGTACTGGGAACCGACCCTAAAGTCTGGAAAGCCATGTCTCCAACTCATAATGCAGACAAGTTGAAAGCTTCTATTCTTCTCGTGCATGGTGGAAAAGATCAACGTGCGCCCATTGAACATTATGAGGCAATGGCTAAAGCACTCGACAAGCTCAACTACCCATACGAATCTTTTGTGTTAGACGATGAAGGACATGGCTTTTACAAAGATGAACACCGAGCTAAATATTACGCTCATGTGTTGGGCTTCTTCGATAAGCACTTAAAAAACTAACCTCCCAAGGTAAAACCTTAAAGGCGATAGCCATTCCGTTATCGCCTTTTCTTTTTAGCTCAAAGCAAACGTTTGCTTTTTGAATAAATCCCTCTATAATCGCGCTCAAAATTTATGGTGTGCACCTTGTCACATCAAACCAACCTGAGTTGACACTGATTAACAGCAATCACAGGTCATAACGTCAACTCCACCCAGCACTCCCATTCAGCGAGCTCTGGGGCAAGATTTATTGCGACTAGCGAGACAAACATGACAACTTCAAACCGAACTTCGGAACTGGTCTATCAGTTAAACGATCGTCCACCACTACCTCAGACCATTTTTGCTGCACTTCAGCACTTATTGGCGATGTTCGTAGCCGTTATTACTCCTTCTCTGATCATTTGTCAGTCTTTGGGTGTGCCTGCTGACCAAACCAACACCATCATCAGCATGTCATTGTTTGCATCTGGCGTGTCTTCCTTTATTCAAATTCGTACCTTTGGCCCTATCGGCTCTGGCTTGCTTTCAGTGCAAGGCACCAGCTTTAACTTCTTAGGTCCAATAATTGGTGCAGGTCTTTCTCTTAAAGCAGGTGGCGCAGATCTCAGCACTATGATGGCAGCGATCTTCGGTACTATCTTGGTAGCTTCTTTTGCTGAAATCCTGCTATCTCGCGTCCTAGAACACGCACGCCGCATCATTACGCCATTGGTGTCTGGCATTGTCGTGACGCTTATCGGCCTGACGCTTATCCAAGTGGGCTTAGTATCAATGGGTGGTGGCTACGCGGCGATGAGCGATGGCTCTTTCGGTAGCCTAGATAAACTAGCTCTAGCTGGTACAGTACTTGGCCTAATCGTAATTCTTAACCGTTCAAAGAACCCATACCTACGCGTTGCATCAATTGTAATTGCAATGCTAGTTGGCTACGTCATGGCGTACTTCATGGGCATGGTCGACACCTCAACACTGGGCGAAACTGACCTCATCGCACTGCCGATCCCAATGCAATACGGCTTAAGCTTCGACTGGTCGCTGTTTATTCCATTGGTTCTGATTTTCTTCATTACGGCACTAGAAGCGATTGGTGACATTACCGCAACGTCTGAAGTTTCTGGAGAGCCAGTGAAAGGCCCGGTTTACATGAAGCGCATCAAAGGCGGCGTATTAGCTGACGGCCTGAACTCAGCGATTGCAGCAGTATTCAACAGCTTCCCGAACTCTACCTTTAGCCAAAACAACGGCATCATAATGCTCACTGGCGTAGCAAGCCGTTACGTAGGTTACTTCATCTCAGGCATGCTGGTGATTCTGGGTCTGTTCCCGGGTGTGGCAAGCTTTGTTCAGCTGATTCCTGAGCCAGTACTGGGCGGCGCAACCATCGTGATGTTCGGCACCATTGCCGCAGCGGGCGTGCGCATTATCTCTCGTGTTGACCTCGATCGCCGCGCAATCCTAATTATGGCGCTGTCATTCTCAATGGGTTTGGGCATTGCACAAAAACCAGAAATTCTGCAATTCATGCCGGAGTTCATTAAGAGTATTTTCTCAACAGGCGTGGCGGCAGGCGGCATCACCGCTATCGTATTGAACCTACTGCTTCCAGAGAAACTGGAAGAGGAAGATGAGCTGGTTGCTCAAGAGGTAAAAGAATCCTAACCTTGCCTAGGATGATCGGGGAGCCCAACCTAGTCATAGGTTGGGCTTTTTTATTGGAATCGATTGAGCAAGAAAGCTTACTTGGTTGGGAAACTGATTTGTGCGCTTAACCCGCCTTCACTGCGGTTACGTACCACAACCGAGCCAGAATGTTGGCTAACGATACGCTTCACAATGGCTAAGCCCAATCCGGTCCCTTCACTGCCTCGCGCGGTATCACCACGAGTAAAAGGTTCAAACAGCTTGGCAATTTGCGACTGCTCGATACCCGGGCCATTGTCTTCAACGCAAACCCACACCAACTGTTTGTCGGCCGTGACGCCCGTACTGATTTTCACCCAGCCATTGCCGTATCGTAGAGCATTAACCACAAGGTTACTCACCGCGCGTTTAATCGCGATTGGACTGCCTTTCGCGGTTGGCATCGTAGGGTTGAGGTCAGTTTCGATTTCGACTTCATAACCCCCTTCCGACGTTGCTACATCGCTGGTAATGGTATTGATGTCCACCTGCTCAAACGACTCTTTATTTACTGGCTTGAGGTAGTCCATAAACTGACTGATGATCTCGTTACACTCTTCGGTATCACTGATGATGCCTTCGGCTAAGTAACTGTCTTCAGGTGACATCATTTCTGTCGCGAGGCGAATACGCGTCAGTGGCGTGCGTAAGTCGTGACTAATGCCTGCCATTAGTAGCGCACGATCTTCTTCCAGCTCTTGAATACCTTTCGACATCTGGTTGAATGCGCGAGTTACAGAGCGGATTTCTGAAGCACCTTTCTCTGGCAATGGCGGCGGAATTTCACCTCGACCTACTCCTTTCGCGGCTTTTTCTAACGCAATCAAAGGTCGGTTTTGCAAACGGATAAACAACCAGCCACCAGCAATGATAAGAAGCGCCATGATCAAGCTGTTACGGAACAGCGGAGCAAAATCTTCTTCTTGCAGTTCAGAGAGCGGAATACGAATGATGGAGTTCGGCAACTGATCGATGCGCATCCACAGAATGTAGCTCTCACTGCCAAGTAGCAAACGAACTTCCGTTGGTGAGCCAAGCTCTTGCGACATTTCTTCTGACATCAAGTCAATCGACATCGCATGATTGAACTCATTCATCATCTCGCTATCAACGCTATGTACTGTTACTCCAAGATTTTCTAGCAATTGGTGACGCAGAGGTGCATCAGACTTGAGTAAACCATCTTCATCAAGAACCAAATTCAATTCATGAGCGAGAATTTTGTTGAACTGTTGCAAACTTGGCATCAACGCGTAATTAAAAACGGCGTAGTAAGAAAAGACTTGGCTAGCGAGAAGCAAAGAAATGAACAGTAAAATGGATTGTGTAAATGAACTTCGGATTCGCATGGAGGATCCCTAATGGACTGTTCCTAGTGAACAACATTAATTGCGAGTTTCCAGCCCTCAAACAGGAAGGAGGCTTGAGGGTGGAATATGAGCAGCCGAGTATTATCGGCAGACCTTTGAGGTGATTACGCTTCTTTTCCGTCTGGGACGAACACGTAGCCTAAACCCCACACCGTTTGGATGTAGCGCGGCTTACTTGGATCATCCTCTAACATGCGACGTAGACGCGAAATTTGCACGTCAATAGAACGCTCCATCGCTGAGTATTCACGACCACGAGCCATGTTCATCAACTTATCACGCGACATCGGCTCACGAGCATTGGTCACTAGCGCTTTAAGTACCGCGAACTCACCAGAAGTCAGTGGCATTGCTTCATCGCCACGGAACATTTCACGCGTTCCGAGGTTCAGACGGAAGTCACCAAACTCAACGACTTTCTCTTCCGTGCTTGGCGCACCAGGTAGTTCAACCGTTTGGCGGCGAAGTACCGCTTTAATTCGAGCCAGCAATTCACGTGGGTTGAACGGCTTCGGTAGGTAATCGTCGGCACCCACTTCAAGACCAACAATACGATCGACTTCATCGCCTTTCGCTGTCAGCATCAGAATAGGTAGCATGTTGTTGGCATGACGTAAACGACGACAAATTGATAAGCCATCTTCGCCCGGCAACATTAAATCCAGCACCATAAGGTGGAAGTTTTCACGGGTCAGAAGACGATCCATCTGCTCACCGTTAGCGACACTTCTCACCTGAAAACCTTGCTCAGAAAGGTAACGCTCCAAAAGAGCACGCAAACGAGCATCGTCATCAACCACTAATATTTTATGATTTTCCTGCATTGAAACATCCTTTCAGAGGCATCTATAGTCAAAAATGTATCACTGTTTTTTCAAACGTGCTTGTGCAAATTGTTACTCTTTTTATCTTAGCCACGATTTTGATGGATTATTCCCATGTTTCACCTTGTTTTTCTTCCCTTCACAACAATTTACAGTCAGACAAAATCAAGGCTGCTATACCCAAGTGACTTCAAGATGCAGGATTCAGAGCGCTGTCATTGATTCGAGTTCAAGGAAAACAACGCAGCGTAATAGCCAGCTCTTTCCAAGTTGTTTGACACAGAAGTCGGGGCAATGACACGCTCCCGAAGGGCGAGTTGTCTTGGCTTGTATACTTTGTTGCCGATTCTTGATTTAGGTCCACTAGACCTTTAAATCGCCGCCGCGTCTACAAACCAAGTCATTCTCGCTGAACCTAGCATCTTGAGGTTACTTGGGTATATGATCAACAGAATCCAATAACGGCTGATTTACTTCTAATGAAAACCAATTTAATTACCCGTGAAGGCTACAATCGCCTAAAAACAGAACTCGACTTTTTATGGCGAGAAGAACGCCCAGAGGTCACCAAAAAGGTAACTTGGGCAGCAAGCTTAGGCGACCGAAGCGAAAACGCAGATTATCAGTTAGAACCACCAAAGATGTACTAATTTCATGGTACTGTTTGTCTATTCGTAACTCATAAATAGTTACCATACTATCAAGTCGTACTATTTTAAGAGTTCACTTTCACAAGTATCATCTACTCTCACTTGGTTTTGTTCCAAGAAACAAACATGCTGAAGAGGCATGGAAAACGAAAATGCGTTTTTTCACGCCGGAGATTCGTTTCGCTGGGCGCGATTCACAACCTGCGAAATGAAGTTGTTTTTGCCTAAAAGTGAGTTTAATTAAATATTCTACAGAATCTAGGCGAGGTTGTGACTGACACTAGGAGTGCACCGGTTTCTGGGATGGGCAATAGCCGAGCGTTATTTGGAAGAAATGAATGGGTGCTTTTTTCAAATCGAACATTATCTTCCCCCGCATAAACTATTAAAAGAAACTTACCTAACAGTTGAAGACATACAAAACCGACGACTCAAAAATATAGAGAATGCTCACTTGATTAACCGGGGAATGCCAATAACACCTTTAGAAGAAGAAAAAGCCAAAGCGTTTTATGAGGCCAACCCAGATCTTGATACTTTAGAACGCTACTTTCAGCGAAGCCGTTTATCTTTGGAAAAAATGATAGAAATATAACGGTTGTTGATATGGCTACAGGGCATGTGAGCGCAACAATGAGACCGGAGCTTGAGCCTGATTTAGTCACTTAAGAAGTGCGGACTCTTTTGCCATGATTTCGAGTATTAGGAAGATTTCAGTTTCTTAACGGTAACTGTTGGGTACGTCATAGAAGATTGACTAGATGTCTGCTTGAGGAGTTTGTTAGCCATCTTTATTTTACTAAGCCTGCGCTGTTCAATGACTTCTTTCACATTAATCTTTGGCGCATCCTCTAATTCTACTTTTTTCACTTTCAGCCTCCAATAACCGATCCCGTATAGGACAAAATCGCACAGATATTCGTTCCAACATCAGTGTTTCGGTGTGTGATTTAAGCATCAATTGATTCAATAGGCAAAGTCACTGGGTGTTTTGGGAACGATACAATACAGTGGAGCAAGACCGCAAATGTGCTTTCTTGCTAGTAGCAATCAAAGCCTTTTCTAAAATAGGAACGAAGTCGTTATAACTAGTCATACAGTGGCTTTGAAACTGTTTTCGCCTTTTATTTTTGCGTAAAATATGCGCAAGAAAAGGAATAAAATGAACACAGATAATTAGGTATGGTTTTTGTGTTTCTTCTTTTTCTAGATGCAAACAGAAGTCTTTTATAAGTTTGTATGCGTATATAAAAACGCCCAACAAATGTTGGGCGAGAGGCTTAGAGTAATGGTCGTCAAGCTTCTTGCAAAACCCAAAAGTAAGAGGTTTCATTTTCATCTTGTAGTGGGCCCGGCATTATTTCTCCTTCTTTGAGAGAAAGCACCTCAGAAGAAAGGTTAGATTGCCATTCCCCTGTCATTGGACACATTGTTTCTGGAAATGCGACTTGGATAGGCGATAAATTAGCCTTCAGTATCAACTTATCAAAACCTTGTTTACGTGCTTCTGCTACCCAATCCTTCGGGTAATAGGGCAAATGATTGTAACCAGTATCATCTAAATCAAATAGCAAAGTGATCATGGCGGCTTCCAATGCCCAATAACCAAAAAAAGTTGGAAAACGTGCTTTGTGTCTATTATGCCAATAACAATCTTTCATGCCTTTATACCAACCGCGAAGGTAAGTTTTAACGCTTTCTTCACGCTCTTTTTTACTCGGCTCCAGTGGACCCGTTTTTATCGCGTTATACAAATGCTGGTAGCTGTCGGGAAAGACCAGAGCTTCTTCAGTGTTATCTGGAATACCATGAACATTAAACAAGCGGAACAACTGAGCCATGCAAGCCTCACCACTCACCTCCGGTGACGTTCCATACATGCGAGTGATGGTTGATAGATACTCTGTTTTTCCAGTTAGCGCAACAAAACTTAAACACCACAACAAGAATTGGAAGGAATCGGGCTCCCAAAATAAAAATTTTTGATCAGGGAAGTCATGTTTGTGTTTTTCTAGATTTTTTAGCGCGAGTTCAGTAAGAGCATTCACTTCTTTTATGCTTAGTCCTCCTGAATAGCATAAAATAGCATTTTCATATCGATTCAAAGCCAACATCCAACTAATGCCTGAACGGCGATCCAATTCTTCAGATACGGCATTTTTAATCTGATGAAAATCTTCATCTTGATAAAAATCCTCTAAATTTTCTTGTAGCTCTGTGTAAGTATCTAGTGTTAGAAGAGGATCTCTACGCTTTTTAGTAAAGTTGTGTTCAGTTAAATTCATATCTTTACGTTTCCTTGTGCTTTAGCGTTTTTATCAAGCTTGGTGATATTAATTACTTCTCCTGATTCATCTACAATCATTAACCATCTCTCATATTCTTTCTTTGTAATGTCTTTGAATGTTTTGTAATCGATCTCTTCCGATAATCGTGGCTTTATCCACCCATCACTCATCTGCTTCGCAGGTGGGTAGCTCATACCATTAACCGTACTTCCCTTAGTTTTACTAAGCATTGTATCCTTCGCAATACCATCGTCATCAATGTATTTTCCAGCTTTGGTTCGATACTTAGTCTCAGTAACAACATAGGGCGGCGGCGGATTAGTATTTTGGTAGATACCGTCAATACCTCGCCCACGGGGCTTATCTGTCATCTTCCTAACTTGCCGGTCTTCAGGTAACAAGTTAATAAAGCCTCGCTCTTTCATATGGTGATCGCTGATAATCTCGCCATATATCCCTTTTTGGGAGTTTTTCATCGAACGAATGATATGGGGATCAATTTGAGCAACACTATCATCAAGTCTATGGATAGATTTAGTGTCGGCTAACGCCTTGTGAGGTTGCTCCAGGCTCTTGATTTGTTTTTTTAGCGCAAGCTCAAGATCTTCTAATTTATAAATCGCTTCTTTTAAAGCATTGGGAAGCATCTTATCTGCTTGTGTTCGCACATATTGCATGCTTCTAAGAGCACTTTCCATCCACGTTATTACTTCATCCGGAGCAAGTGATTTCAGTTTTGCTATTAGCCCTTTAAACGTATTAATCACTTCATCAAACAGGTTAAGTAGTGTACTGGTAGATAGCATACTTTTGATGCTATTAAGTTTTTCAACCACATCTTTAAGGACTGATGGTACGCTGATATTTCCTAGAACCTTTTGTACTTTTGGGTCCAGCAAAAATGTATTGATCGGTTTTAATGAACGCCCCAGCGCTTTTGCCATATCTCCGCCAGATTTACGAACAAAAAGAAATATTATCTTTAGCACCCCTTTAACAGCGGAACCTAACGTGGGGATTAAACCTATCAAGGTAAGAACCAGTGCCACCCAAGCCCAGCTATCTTCAGGCTCTTCATGTATTTTTCGGCAGTTAGCGGCTAAATCTCGACAGTCTAGGATTTGGTCAACGATTGGGATGAGCCCTAATAAAGCATTCGCGGCAATTTGACCAGTAGACATGTCTTCATTGAAGTCGCCTTGCAAGGCTTCCCAAATCCATTCAAAACTTGCCGATGCAGCATCAGAAAGTTGTTGGGCTTTTTCTTTAATGAACCCTTCGGCATTGCCTACCGCTTGTTCTAAGTTGTCATAGAGCGCTTCAAAAATATCATTACCTAACATGTATTGCTCCTTTACAACTTATCGATATTGTTCAACAGGTTAGAAATTGGCTCTCGATCAAGATCTTGGTAGGTTTCTTCTGGCTCATAATAAATCTCTACATAGCCATCCGCAGGTTTGTTTAAACGGGCATATCCATCGGAATCAAGAGTCCCTGTTAGCTGGGAGCCGTCTGAAAAGACTGCGCGATAAGGGACGTTTGGTATGGGCGCGAGTTCGCTACTTTGATAGAAAAATTCCAAGAATCGCTCATGAGCCGCTCTGCTCTTACGAACCAATGATGGTCTATCGACTCTATTTTTCTTCGCTGAACTAGGGTTCATATTTACCTTGGCACCTTTAACGCTGATGTTAGACGCACCGTCAACCGTTACACTTGTGCCATATAAGTGTATTTTCCCATCATTTTTTAGTAATAAACCTGAAGCACCAACTTGTAATTGAATTTCGTCTGAGCTGATCACAGCCGTTTTTCCGTCGGACTTGATAGATGTATTGCTACCCACTCTGACAGTCAAATGCTGCCCGATATTTTGGTTATCATCTCCGCCGACATCAATCGAACGTGACTGCCAAATCTCTTGAGATAACTCGCCATCAACCAATAGTTCATCGCTTTTTCCAATGATAGTTTTCTGATTATATTGAATTTTTTTGCTTTGGTTATTGGTGACTTTTTTACTAAGGTTTGTATTGTATGAAGCAGAAACATCCCCAATGATTTCTTCAGTGAAGGTCTGTTTAGCTATAGAAGTCTTATGACCATCAATCTCTTCTTTACGGTTACCTAAAATTTTATTTTCTTGTTTGTTGCCGACTTTTAACTCTTCATCATTACCGATATCTCGGTAACGGTTATTGAGCACTTTGGTCTTCATGTCTTTTTGAGCACGGAAGTGAACCTCTTCTTGGTCACTCTCATCCTCAAAGTACATTTCGTTGTAACCTTCGGCCTTATGGCTTTGGGTTCTAAATACGGTGCGCGTTTTATTTTCTGGTAATGGGTATGGCGGCGTGTGTAAACCGTTGTACACCGCGCCCGTCACTAGTGGGCGGTCTGGGTCACCCTCTAGGAAGGTCACAATCACTTCATGCCCAATGCGAGGTAGATAGACTGCTCCCCAGTTTGGTGCTGCCATTGATTGACTAACACGTAACCAACATGAACTATGTTCATCACTTTGCGCATAGCGGTCCCAATGGAACTGAACTTTGATGCGTCCATATTCATCGGTGTAGATTTCTTCACCCGCAGGACCAACCACAACGGCAGTTTGAGGACCATCAACGACAGATGACGCCATTTTAGGCGCACGGAATGTTACGTCTCGTGGTAAGCAGACAAACTGATTGTGATAAGTTGTAGGCTCATCGCTCGATTCTTCTTCGTGTACACGAGGGTTAAAGCCTGTGTGCATCACCGTCAACATGAGGTAATCACGGTTGATGTTGGAACGAGGATGCTGGCTGATATCGAAGCTGTAACCTGCGGTGAGACGCATGATATCGCTCGCAGCTTCAATCTGATGGCTGTCCACTGTGTATTCGGACATCCACTCTATTGCACGCTTCTGACCTAATTCTGGCGTTGTGTAACGACCAAGATAGTCGTAGCGCTGCAAATCAAAGTTTGGGCCTTCATCGGCGCTTGTACCTTGCGGGATTTTGGGCGTGAGATAGTTGTAATCGCCATAGCTGACGATGCCAGTGCGAGTACGATGGATTTGCTCAAGGTCGAAGATATGCTCTCTATCTGGCGTGCCACCACCTTGGGCATGATAAATCACTGGTCCTAGATATGATGCATTGCTAGGCGAGTTAATCAGCTCTGGTATCGCATCGTTGCTATCGACGATGACCATAGTATGCCCAGCGTCACTGTGTTCGAAATAATACCAAAGGCCATGCTCTGCCATTAATCGCTGCACAAAGTGCTGGTCATTCTCACGGTATTGGAGAACGTACTCTTTCGCTTCGTATTGCGCTGATAGTTCAAAGCGGTAATCGCTCATGCCTGCGTCATCAAAAACCTGACGAAGGATGTCGGGAGCCGCTTGCATCTGAAAGATTCGACAGTCTTGGCGCTGAGTAAGAAACCAAAGGTGTGGAACCACGGTAATATGATAACGCGAGAAGCGGCGACCAGTACCTAAATAGCGAAGCTCAGAGATGCTGCCGTTAAACTGACGAGCCGTTCCCACCCCTTGACCAAACAGGCTTAGGACGCCCATTTTTCGGCTTAACATATCAAACGTGATGGCATCGTCGTCGGACAACACCGTCAGGTTCATTTCAAAGGGGGAAGAGACTGTCTCTGTTATTCGAAAGCTTTCGACTTTAAATGCACCGGAGAACCCGGAAACATCAAAGGTGAAATTTACATCATTAACCATACCATTCGGCTCTTATTACAACGAGGAAATGAGCGGAAAAGGGTTCACCGCCACACGTTAAATAGTCGAACTGTATCAAGCTCCATGACACTCATCACCGTGGTGATTTAACGGGAAATGTGAGCATTCAATAGTGCATTTGGTTGAGTAGGTAGAGAGATTAAATGTTCCAATCTGAAAGTTCACACTTTGCATAGTGATATGAGCGGATTTAGGCCATCTCTAACAGTTCAGTTTTGTGATGTTGGTGAGCAAAAATATTTGAGAGTGACACGATACTTTAAGGAAGTTGCCCTAGAAGAAGATAAAAATTTGAGCCCGTAACGAATTGTTTTATCGATTAATGCTCATCATGATTTGCCTGCCAGCTAAACTATGATTAATGTCGGTGAACAACAAAGATTAAAACTTTTCTGTTACGCAGGGCTGATTGCCACGTGGCGCTATAGCAAAGAAGTGACAATAAAGGTCAAAACTCAATTTCACTAAATAGGCCAACTCAAAGCAAAAAGTAACAATAAAGTTCGAAACTTTTCGATGCTTTTTGTCGCTGTCTGTCTTTTGTTGTAGCAAGCTTTTGTCGAGTAGACGACACCTG